>NZ_JBHZCY010000007.1:66999-95180 GCF_042786665.1 Kitasatospora sp. NPDC059146
CCCCATTGGGCCCAGGGGGCCTGTTATTGGTGTAAACCACCCCGCGTCCCCACGGTGGGGCCCATGTGTTGCGGGTGGGGGGGCCCCCGGCCGCCCCCCCCCCCCCCTTCGGCTGCCGGGGGCGGACGGCGGGTCAGGCGCGGGTGGGGGCGGTCCGGATGACGGCGAGGACGAACTCGACCGCCTCGGCCCAGGTGCTCAGGACGGCGGGCTCGCCGGTGGCCTCCACCGCGAGACGGCGGCTGGTGAGCTGGCCGAGCGCGGCCTCGGCGGTGCGGTGCACCTCGTCGGGGTAGACGAAGTCGGCCTCCAGTTCGGTGAGCAGTTCGCGGGTGCCGGTGCTGATCCGCGTCGTCAGCAGGCGCAGCGTCTGCGGGTCGACCGCGCCTTCGGCCGGGCCGGGGCGCAGCACGGTGCTGGTGGCCCGCAGCCGGGTTCGCTCGGCGAGCTCCTCGACCAGGCCGAGCAGGCCGGCTCGGCCCTGGGCCAGGTCCAGCTGCTCCTTGGCGTTGGCGATCCGGGCGGAGGGGATCCGCTGGCTGGGGCGCTGGGCCTCGTCGTACGCGCGGTCGGCGTCGATCGCGGCCGCCTGCCGCTCCTTTCGGGCGGTGCGCCAGGCGAAGCGCCGGGCCGGGTCCTCCAGCCAGCGGCCCAGCACCACCAGCTGCGCCAGCGGGTCGGGGGAGTGCTCCATGTCCAGGTGGGTGGCCATCCAGGTCGGCTTGCTCACGGGGTCCTCCTATATAGGGGAGAGGGGGTGGGTGCGTCGGGCACCGTCGACCGCCGCCGCCCCGTACCCGGGGCTGGCCGAGTTCGGGGCAGCGGCGAACGACAACCAACCGACGTGGTCAGGCGGTGCGGGCACGGTTGCGGGCCGCGCGGCGCTTCATCGCGCGGCGCTCGTCCTCGCTCATGCCGCCCCAGACGCCGGCGTCCTGGCCGGTCTCCAGGGCCCAGGTCAGGCACTGCTCCATCACGGGGCAGCGGCGGCACACGGCTTTGGCCTCTTCGATCTGCAGCAGGGCCGGGCCGGTGTTCCCGATCGGGAAGAACAGCTCGGGGTCCTCTTCGCGGCACACCGCGCGGTGGCGCCAGTCCATCGGTTTCTCCTTCTTCTCTGTGTCGTGGGTGTTCGTGCTCAGACGGTCTCGGGGAACCGGGCGGTGCGGGCGCGCTGGAGGAGGGCGGCGACGGTGTCGGGGTGGGCGGCCTCGTCCAGGACGTGGCGCTGCTCCAGGAGCGCGCCGCTGGCGGCCGGGGCGGCCAGCGTGCGCTCGGCCCAGAAGGTCAGGGCAGCGACGCCGGGCTCGGCGAGGACGCGGTCGCGGCGCTCGTCCCAGGCGGAGCAGTGCGTACGGATCCGGGTCTCGCCCAGGGTGCGCACGCTGATCTGCCAGGGCGACTCGGTCCGAATGGCGAGGACCTCGTACATGTCGTTCCAGTAGCCGCAGCGGTAGATGCCGCCGACCTGCTGCGGGCCGAGCTGGCGGGCGACGTAGCGGCGGTAGGCGGCCTGCTCGCGCCGGGCCTTGACGGTCGATCCGGTGGTGCTGGTGCTCTTCATGACGGCCTCCGGCCGGGAAGTTCACGGGCGCGCCCGCTGCGCCCCAGGCCGAGGTCCGGGGCGCCGCGGGGGGGGGGGGCGGGGCGGGCGGTGCGGGGGCCGCGCGGGGGCGGCGGCGGCTCGGCGGGCCCGTGTTGTCCGGGCGCGGCCCCGCGCCGCGCGGGGGGGGGGGCGGGCGCCCCGGGGGCGCGCGGGGAGGGGCGGTCGGTCAGCTGGCCGCGCGGACGCGGCAGCGGATCTGCTTGCCGATCGGGGACGGCTCGACGGTCCAGCCGGGGGCGAGGATGTCGATCAGGGTCAGGCCGCGGCCGGACTCCGCCTCGGCGCTGTCGGGGGCGGTGTCGGTGCGACGCGGGGCGGTGTCGGCGAGCGGGTCGTGGACCGCGACGACCGCGTCGATCCCCCGGGAGCGGTAGACCTCCACGACCAGCGGGACGTGCTCGCCGCAGGCCCGGATCGCGTTGCCGAGCAGCTCGGACAGGACCAGCTGCGCGGACTGCGCGGTCTCCAGGTCGACGCCGTGGGCGACCAGGACGGTCAGGGCCAGGGCCCGCACCGTGTGCACGGTGTCCTGGTCGGCGGTCAGGTGCGCGACGACGCCGCCCGGGCACTGCCGCAGGTAGAGGCCGGGGCGGGGCGAGGGCAGGACCGGGTCGTGCCCGGTCAGGCCCTGCGCGGTCCCGGCACCGCAGGCGGTCGCGTTCATCCCGTACCGCCCTTCGGCTTGTCGGACTTGGGCACCGGCTTCCCGCCGGCGAGGCTGCGGACGACCGCCAGGTCGGGCACGGAGGTCACCGCTGGCCACCTCCCCGGCGCTCCAGGGCCCGGCGCAGCAGCTCGTCGGCGTCCGGGTCGCTGTCACCCGGGGCGAGGGTGAGGTCGCGGCGTGCAATGATGTTGTGCAGCAAGGTCGTTGCCTCTCTCATAGGCGGCGTACTCGAAGGCCTCGGGAGGGCAAATCCCGAGGCCTTCGGCTTTCCCAGGGGCGGCTCCTGCCGTCCCCCGTCGTCACCCCTGCGGGGCGGGAGTGGTGACGACGGGGCAATGCAGGGACGGCGACGGTCAGGCGGTCGGCCGCACCGCGGAGGCGGCCCTCCAGCCAGGTGGCACGGCCGGGTGGTGGCCGCCCCGCCAACGCAGGCCGTGCTGTAGGGGGCTGGCGTCGGCAACCATCTGCCTCTCGGTGGGCGTACGGGCCGGCCCGCGATACGTCGTCGAGCGTCCGGCCCACACCTCCAGGGCGACGGTCCTGTCCAGCAGGTCCTGCAGAACGCGTCGGGGCAGTCGGGCGTGAAGCACGGTTGATCTCCCGGGGGTATGCGAAGCGGCGGGCCCGGTCCCGGGCCCGCCGCAGGCGGATGAAGGCGTGTTAGAGGGTCGTCCAGGTCGGCTGCGAGCGGGCCGGGACACTAACCCGGTGCTCCGCGGTTCAGGAGGGTCGGCGCTTGCGCACCGGGTTGTTCGCGAGCGTCTGCTCGGCGGAGCGGCCCTGGGGCAGCGGGCGATCGCCCTCGGGCACCTCGATGCCACGGATCGGGGGACGTGCACCGGCCAGCGGCTCGCGGCGGGCGGTGTCGGCCTCGTCGACCGCGCGGCCGACGTCCTTCCAGGCCTTCGCCCGCACGGCAGGAGCGGTCCTGGTACGGGCCCGCTCCTCGACGCCCCGTGCCGCCCGCTCGACCGCCTGCTCACGCAGCCGCTTTGGCTCCTGGTTCTGCCTCCAGAGGTACTCCACGTACAGGCGCTGCCCATCCCGGCACCGTCGGACCTCACCGGCACAAACCGAGCAGCGAACGCGGTGCTGCTCGAAGGCCGCTCGGGCGGAATCGGCGGTCGGCTCGGCGGGTCGGAGCTGGGAGAGCGCCGGAACCGCCGGCGTCGGGACCTTGCGCAGGACCCTGGTCGGCCGACGAGCCCCCGCCTCCGCGGCCACCTCCGCCCGCTGCGCCGCCCACCGCTCGACGGTGAGGTCGGCGGTGATGCGGCGGTTGGTGTTGGCACACCAGCGGGTGTCGAGGGTGCCGGCCGGGTCGGTGTGGTGCGGGACCAACTTCGGGGTCGTGCCTCCCATGCCGGTGATCGGGCACCAGGTCTTGCAGGCGGGGCAGACGAGGTGCTCGGCGCCCGGGGTCAGCTCGATCTGGTTGTTCGGCAGGGAGGACAAGGCGAGGGGCGCGAGAGCGCTGATGTTCTTCGTGCGAGTGCGGCGCTTGCGCTTGCAGGCGACGTCGGTCGAGGGGGCCATCGGAAACTCCTTAGCTTGGAGTGACGAGGGGACGTGATGCTCTCTCCGCCACCGAGGCCGGCTGCTGCCGAGTCCTAGGGAGCGGACAGCGCATCAGCGCTGTTCCAGGACAGATGCTGTCGGGGGATTTCGATGGAGCTATCAACCCCGACGCAAGAGCGTCTGCCCTCCGCGGCAAGCCGCGGACGGTTGGTTCTGCGGGGGTTTCCCCCCGTTGCCTCCATCAACTTACATAGGTCACCTAGTCATCGTCAAGTAACCTGGGTTATGTCATTTACGTGAGGAGGTGGCTACCATGACGGGCATGACCGAGCCTCAGCCCTACCGACGCGTCGAAAACGCGATCCTCGCCGACATCAGATCCGGCCATTTGCGCCCCGGAAGCAAGGTTCCCAGCGCCAAGGAGCTGGCCAGCATGCACGGCGTCGCGATCGGCACCGCGCAGAAGGCCGTCGGTTCGTTGAAGGACAAGGGCCTTGTCGTCACGGTTCAGGGGCTCGGCGCCTTCGTGTCTGACGTCTCGGCAGACCGGCCGCCGACCACCGAGGAGCGGCTGGCCGCTCTCGAACGACGAGTTGTCGAGCTCCAGCAGGAGATCGACGAACTCCGAGGTGTCGGACAACCTGCGTAGCCTCCCCGATGCCGGTGTGCACCCCTCCGTGGGGCCATCACCAGGATGATCGGGAACAGTGACTGCGCGTGATGGGCTCCCGTGCGTACAGCGTGCGACCGGTGTGCGGGTGTCCACGGACAGAGCACGGAAGGAGTGGGAACGTGGGTGCTATCGATCAGTGGACCGGCCATGAAGCGACGCTGCTGCAGCGCTGGCTCCGAATGTCCGTAAGACAGTTCGCGGCACGCCTCGGCGTCAACCCGGCCACCGTGACGAACTGGCGGAAGGGAGGACGGAACGTCGTGTGCACCCACGAGACGCAGCAGATCCTCGACCGTGTACTAGACCTGATGCCGGCGGAGGACAGGAGCGACTTCCTCGCGCGGGTTCACCAGGACCTCGCAGGTCCCCAAGTCCGGGCTCTCGGCTCCGGCTTCACCGTGGTCTCGCACCAGTTCCTGCCTGTTCACCTCGGCCTTGATGCCAGTGCCCTGTTCCAGATTGCCGACTCGCACCCCTGCGGCCCGGCGGACCTGGAGCAACGCATCCTCGCGGTCCCCGGGACCAGGACCTCGATCCACATCTTCAAGTTCGGCATCGCGGTCGCACACCTCAGCGAGCAGCTGACGTTCAACAGCCTTACCGAACTGGCCCTCTGGCGTTACCGTTCGTACGGCCAGAATCGCGACTTGGTTCGAGGCCTGCTCGCGGACCTCGTCAACCGGCAGACCGGCGGAGCAGCACGGGGCATCCCGGTGCCGGAATACGTACTGTCGGTCTACGAACTTGGGGCACACCCATGGCACGGTGCCGACCTAGACACCGCGCTGCAACTGCTGGCGACACCATCGGTGCTCGTGGATCGGACCGACGACTCCAACCCGGTTCCCTTGGGCGCCGAGGTCGAGAGCCACCGGTTCACCGAGCGGTGGGCACACCCCGAGTCCGTCATGTTCCGTGGCGCGGTGTCACGCGGGGTCGCTGGCTGGTCCGGCATCGCCTACCGGCCCGAAGTCGGTGAACGGGCCCTGTCCATCGACGACATCGTGGCTCTGCAGCTCGACACCCAGGCGCTGTGGGCCTTGTCCGCCCACCTGCTGCGCCTGGTCGAGGAGGGACTCGATCCCGAGCTGCCGACGCCGTTCGGATGGCGCTGGCTCCGGGGTGCGCACAGCAGGTTGGTGTCAGCCCGGCCGACGGAGAGCGCTCAGCACCGGGCACTGCGTGCCGCAGTCATCGGTACCAACGACCTGTCCCAGCGGTTGCAGGACGCATGGGGTGCCTTGAAGGAGGTCTCGTGACCACCCGGTTCGCCGAGGTGCGGCAGGACTCTGCCGTCCTGGTAGCCGTCGACGTGCAGGCCGGGTTCGTGCGGGAGTCGAGCGAGCACGTCGTGCCGACGATCGCCCGCCTGGTGAAGGCCTGGCAGCTCAGCGGTGGGGCGACGATCATCGCCACCTTCGCCAATGCGGAGGGCTCGCACTACGAGCGGATCAGCGGCTGGACACGCCTCCGCTCGCCGCAGGAGCAGGCGCTGGCCCCGGAACTGGCGCCTCTGGCAGCCGCTGCCACCCAGGTCGTCAAGAAGACCACGTCCAGCGTTTTCAAGGCGCCCGGTGTGCTGGAGCTCTTCCGCACCAAGGGGTGGACGGACGTACTCCTCTGCGGGATCGATACCGACAGCTGCGTGCTGGACACCGCGACCGACGCCTACCAGTACGACATCACCCCCTGGCTGGTGACGGACGCGTGCGCCTCCTCCGGGGGACTGGAGTACCACGACGCAGCCCTCCTCCTTGCCCGCCGGAACCTCGGCGGGCACCTGCTCCTCACCGCCGACGACGTCCACCGCACACTCTCCGCAGGAGGGCTCCAGTGACCCGCACGACCCAGCTGCTCATCGTCGGCGCCGGCCCTGCGGGCTGCCTGGCTGCCACTACGGCGGCCAGCGTCGGCATGACCTCGCTGCTGATTGATCCGTCACCAGTTCCCGGCGGCACGCTCTGGCGTATCGGGCACCTCGCCAACTGGCCCGGCTGGACGGACGGCCTGAGCTACGCCCGCGCCCTCGGCCAGACGTTGGCCGGGCTGGACGTCCACTGCTCCTACCTCCAGGGGAGCGTAGTCAGGGTCGAACCCGGCGAGAACGAGGTCCGGGCCGTCCTGTCGGACGGCACCAGCGTGGTGGGGGAACTGCTGGTGGCAGCGACCGGCGTGCACACGGCGGAGGCCACCGAGGTCCCGTGGATCACGTGCGCGCAGGCCCTCCCCCAGCTCACGGGCACGTCACCCTCGGACCTCGGAGCCCTGACCGTCGTCCTGGGCGGGGACAGGCCTCTGGGGACATGGCTTCGGACTCACCGGGACACCGACCAGAAACTCACCGTCTGTCACCCTGCCCGAGACACCTACAAGGTCGACGAAGTGCGCGCGGATCCACGTGTGCAGCTGCACCCGGTGCGGGCGGTCCGCGTGACCGGTTCGGGGCCCTTCGAGCTGGACGTCCTGCTGGCCGACGGCTCCCAGGAGACGGTGGAGGCCGATTCGGTGGTCACCAACGTCGGCACGGTGCCGACGTCGCTGCCGGGCTTGGCGGCTGGCGAGGACGGGTTCTGCCCTCCTGCGATTCAGCATCCGCGCGTCCTCACGGCGGGTGACCTGTGTGCCAGGGACGGCCAGCGGGTCGCCACTGCGGTCGGCAGGGGAACGGACGCCGCACTCACCTTGTACTACCGCTTCCTGCGGCAGGCGGTGTGATGAGCGGTCAAGCCCGACACACGAGTGATCGCAGTGCAAGGGCATGCCCGCAGTGGGCTCCGGTGGGTTTAGGATCAGGTGCGGACCGTTACTGGCTGGTGGGGGGTGGAAGCCCCGCTGGACGGTGCGAGACGCAAAAGGTGAGGCCCCGCAGCATCCGCGGCGGGGAATTTGTGGAAGTCCCGCCGGACTCGGTTGCCCGGGGCCGGTGAGCCAGGAGCTGTGTGGTAGCGGCTCGACTGGCTCGGTAGCTACACCTTTAGCTAGAGGAGGTGTGCGCTGTGATCCAGCGTACCCGTTGGACGGCCCGCCGGCGCAATAGTCGTCGGCCGATGTCGCGCGGCTCACTACCGTGCCCGGCCGCTGCGGCCGAGTACTGGTCCATGTCTTCCCTGTTCGGTGGCATTGTCCGCTCGGCAGGGGTCACCCGTTCGCGTGTCGCCCGTGTTGAGGGCTTGATCCGATCGGGTTGCGTCTCGTTCCGTGTCGTCAGGAGCGAGCGGTTCGCTGTGGCCGCTGCGGGCGGCCGGCGTGTGGGGGTGGGGATGACCTAGGCCTGCGGGGGCGGCGCCTCCATCCGCTTGTCCTCCTTGCAGGGAGGTATTGCGGTGGCGCCGCCCGGGAGCTCGACCGGTAGCAGCCGGTGTCGCGCCCAGATCGTCCTCGTGAGGGACCGCCCTGCCACGGGCCTGTCGCCTCGTACCTCATTCGGTTCACCAGAACCAGCTCAGCCCCACCGGGGCTTTCGCATGCCCTCCTAATGACCTCCCAGGAGAACAGGGCCATGATGCAGCACAGTGCTGCCCAAATCCAGTCCGGCATTCCCGCATGCCGGCAGAACCGTCCGTTTTCGGCCTTCCCGGCTGTGCGGGCGTGTCGCATGGTGCTGTCGGCCGCCCCTCGGGGTGTCCGGTGAGCGCGCACGCGATTTTGGCGTCCCGTCCTCCCGTTCCCGGGCCTCGTCCGGCGGCGGGTCGCCGGTGGCTTCGTGCTGTCCCGAGCCAGCGGGAGTCGCCGGAGGCGCTGCTGCTGGGCGAGCCGATGCGTGTCCGGCTGGAGGCCGCGGTACGGGCGCTGCTGGCCGACGAGTCGGTCGTCGGGCTGCCGGATGCGGCGCGGCTGGCGGCGGTCGTGCTGCTGGCCAAGGGCTCGGTGGAGTGGGGGGTGACCACGCTCTGGTCGGGTGAGCTCGCCCGCTGGCTGGGCGTCAGCGTGTCCATGGTCAGCCACAAGGTACTCCCGCCGCTGCGGGCCCGGGGCGCGGTCCAGACCCGCGAGCACGTGAACGAGGACGGGCACGTGGTCGCGCTGGACCTGCGCTTGGAGGCGGTGGCGCGGGTGCGCCATGCCCGCGACCGGCGGCATCCCCTCGCGCTGACCCGCGATGAGCTGGCCACCCTGCTGCGGCTGTGCGAGGCGTTGTTCGGGCCTGGGTGGGAGCCGACGGGCAAGCCGGCGATCCCGCCGGGCCTGCTGGCCGAGCGGGATCGCCGGGGGCACGGGGCGGCAACCGACCGGCTCGCTCTGCTGCTGCTGGTCCTGTCGTGCCGCGAGGACGGCTGGCTCAAGCTGTGCTCGGGCTCGTTGAAGGCCCCGGAGCTGGGCCGCGGCGCGGCCACGCTCGCCCTGCTGCTGCGCGGCGGCCAGTCGAAGGTCTCGCCGGTGCTGGCCGGCCGGGTGCTGGGGCGGCTCCAGGCGGAGGGCCTGGTCGAGGTGGAGCTGGAGGACGGCGGCAACGGTGTGCCGACCGGCAAGGTGCGGTTGCTGCCGGTCGCCGAGAAGCGTGCCGAGGTCCGGGCGGCAGCGAGGAAGCCGGCCCCCGGCGGCACGGTGCGCCGGGCGGCGAAGCGGACGGTAGAGCCGGTCGAGCCGCCCGCCGCTGAGGCGTGCGCGAAATCGGAGGACTCCCGTGAGCCCGAGGCCGCGTCTTCGTCGGCTCCGGAGAGTGCCGACGGGGATCTTGGTCGGTCGCAGGAGCCCACTGTCGGCCCGGCAGGCCCGCGACCTGCGGAAATGGCAGACGGTGTAGACGGTCCGGCGGATTCTGAGAGTGCCGACTTCCACGCTCCCCACGCTCTGGTGGCTGGTGTTGGTGGTTGTGCTGAGGAGGTGGGTGGCTTGTCCGGCGCTTGCGCCGTTGGGGTGACCCACCGTCGGCCGGAGCGCGCGGGTGCGCGCGAGGATGCCCAGGTTGCTGGCGTGCCCGCGCTGCGGCTTGTCATCGCTGGCCCGCTGCGCGGGGAACAGCAGGTCACGACGCACTCGAACACCCAGGGGACGGGCACCTTCGGGGCCACCGACTGCCTGCCGACGCGCTCTGCCGCGGTCCCGGCCGGGCTGGAACCGGTGACCTCGCTGTGGCTGAGCATCACCAGGGACCACCCTCGTCAGCTGGTGCTCGCGGCCGTCGCCCGGGAGCTCGACCGGCTGGCCGGCTGGACCCAGCCCGAAGGCGCCCTGCGGGCCCTGCACCGGCGCTTGGAGCGGCGCCTCGACGCCGAGGGCGGTCCCGCAGGCGTGCGCGACGCGGTGGCCTGGCTGCTCGGAAGGGGCTTGCCCCAACGGCGGCAGTGCGGACACCGGGCCTGCGACGACGGATTCCACAGTGCGACCGGCACGATGTGCGAAGGCTGCACCGAGGCCTTGGCGGCCAAGCGAGCGCGACGCCGGGCGGCTGTTCGCGACGTCGTCCTGGCCACGCCCGAGCTGTCCTTCGAGGACCGCCGCCGGCTCATCGAGCAGCACCTGAGCGCCCGCACTACCGCGGCTGCCGAGCAGCACGTGGCGCAGCTGGGCGCCCGTCTGCGCCGGGAGGCCGAGGCAGCCGAGCGGGCCGCTCGGCACGAGGCCGAAGCCCGGGTGGTTCCGTGTGCCGACTGCGGTGCCGCGCTGGCGCGGGGTCTGTGTGCGTCGTGCGCGACGGCCCGGCAGACGCAGGCCGTGGTCGAGGAGTACGTCAACCTGGCGCTCGCCTTCCGCGCCGACCTCCGCGACCACCGGAGCTGCCGCAAGGTCTTCGACCAGGCGAACGGCGAGCTCACGGCGGCGATGCGCGAGGCCGTACGCGAGGCCGAGGACCAGGGACTGGCGGACCCTCACGGGGTGGCCTCCAGCAACCGGTTCACCGCCCAGGTGATGGCGGAGAAGATCCGGGAGGAGGCACTGGCCTTCCTGGCCCGGACCTCGACCGCCGATGCCGAGGCCGCACAGGCCTGGGAAACGGAGCAGCAGCGCTACGCGGATCGCCAGTGGGCCCGGGCGGCCGGGGACCGGGCCGCGGCGCAGGCTCGGCAGCGGAGCGCGCGGTGGCTCCTGGAGGAGCGGTTGGACGCGGTACGCGGGATGTGGGCCGGCCGGCCAGCCCGGATTCCGGGGCGCCCGTGACCGGGACCGCCGTCGTCGGACCGCCCACGCGAAAGGCTCCCGCGGCAGCGACCACCGGGGAGAGCGCCACGGTGCTCCGGGGTGCGTGCGAGGGCACCGTCGCGGGCCTGCCGGGACAACCCGTGGCACGGTCATCGATCAAGTCGGTCTGCTGGACGGGGGATTCACGGGATGATGTCTGCCATGCATCAGCGCCTACCGCACCAGGGGCCTGGGGATGCCGTCAGGCCTTGACCTGGCCACGCGTCTTCTGCGGACCTACCGCCGACAGGCCAGGTTCCGCCATCTCGGCCACCCCGCGGGGGCGGTTCCGCCGCAGCAACGTCGTCCACGCGGCAGCGCGCCCGAGCTGCTCGGCGACGTGCTCCTGGCCGACCTCGCCCAGATCGACCGCTCCCGGCTCACCGTCCAGGGCTTGGCCTGGGGCCAGGTGGTCGGCCCCGACATCGCGGCGTACGTGCAGCCGGCCGGGTTCGACGCCCGAGGCACACCGCCACCCGGCGCTCGAAGTCGTCCACCGGCCGTCGACCACCACGGTGCCGCGGATCGGCTGGACGCAGAACCTCCCCGTGGCCGGCCTGGCGACGTGGGAGGACGTAGGCCTGGCGGAGAAGGACCTGCCCCTGTACGACCTCGAACCGCTCACCGAGGGCCGGTCAGCCGGCGGAGGCTACAGTGCGGCCGTGTCCGCTCAGACCTTCGCGCTATTCCGCTCACACGGCCTGGCGGCGCAGGCCTGCGCCGGATGCGGCATGGCTGTGACCGACCGCCACCCCCACTGGCCGGGCGTCTGGGTGAGCGTTGAGCACGAGTTCGGGCCCTGCTGCGACCGGTCGCTTCTCGGCGACGGGGCCCAGCAGCGGGTCGGGCATGTGGTGCGGGCCGCCGATGCCCGCCCGGCCGGGGCGCTGACCGGTTGGGAGCCGCAGCAGCCGTGCCAGAACTGCGCGGCGACGGTGACCGACCAGCATCCCGACTGGCCCGGGCTGTGGGCCGAGGCCGGCCGCCACGGCAGCCCGGTCTGCGCGGTCGTCGGCAACGTGGGCGACGACGCCGGGGCGTACGACCTGCTCGACTACGTGTACCCGCACGTCCCGGCCGGGCTCGACAGCCCGGCCGCCGCCGCGATCCAGGCGGCGAAGAAGGACGGCTACTTCCTGCGGTACTGACCGGCCGGGGGCCAGGAGGGCGAGTGCGCGGGCGGCGCCGGTGCCCGGTGCCGACACGCACCGGCATCTGGGGGACCGGTCTGCCTTGACCTCGGCCGGGGCTGCGGAACCGGTCCTGACTGTTGCGGGAGTCCACAGGACCTGTCATGACCTGCGGATATTCTCCTGTTCTGTGATCATCGATAGAACCGCCAAGATCGTTCCGACCCGGTACAACAGCCGCGAGCTCCGCAAGGCGATGGGCGGGCTGATCGCGGCGGCGGACCACGATGACCTCCTTGCCGCCTGGATATGGACAACCGAGGGATGGCTCCTACGCCAGACCTACCACCGCCTCAGCGAGCAGCTGGACAAGGTGGAGCACGAGATCAAGGACGCCCGGCGGCGCCTGCGCGCGGACTGGTCCGATGCCATGGACCGGACCCCTCAAGAGGTTCGCCAAGCCACCACGCGCAGCCTGGAACAGCTGATCGAAGCCCTGGAAGCAGAACAGGTGGTCATCCGGGAGGGGATCAACACCTGCGCAGGCGCCTGGAAGAGCATGAGCCAGGACTTCGGCATCGACCCGATCCACAAGTTCTCGGACCGGACACCCGCGGATCCCTCCCCCGCCGAGTGCCTGGACGACGTCTGGAACCGGACCGACCACAGCCCCGAGCGGCTCGCGGCCCTTCTCGCCGACCACCGCACCGACATGCACGTCGTCGCCCTCCGCGAGCAGCGCCGCCGCGAGTTGCTGGGCAACGGACCCCTTAGCGTCGAGGGGCAGTTCCTGCGTGACGTCTACCAGGCGGTGGTCGGCTACCGGGACCGGGTGGCCGAGGAGAAGAGGCAGGCCGACGGCGGGAAGCACCCGGGCCGCGACCGGTTGGCGCTGCCGATGAGGATGATGGAGGTGCACGCTGTTGAACGCTGCCGGTGGTGGGCGCTGATCCAAGAGCGGAACGCCGCGCAGGAGGCGGTGGACGCGTGCGCCGACGTGTGGGATGAGATGGCCGAGGACTTCGGGCTCGTACCGGTGGACCAGACCGCGCCGCGAAGGGCGGACGGTCCGGCGCGGGTGGTCGCCCTCGCGAAGATGAGCAGGGACGTTGAAGCCGCTCACTCCCGGCTTGACCAGATCCTGTCCGACCACCGCGAGGCCGTGCACGGCGAGGCGCTGACGGCGAACCGCCGCATCACCTACCTCACCAGCGGGTCGTCTGTCGGCCTGGACGCGATCGCCGAGTTCAGCTACCGCGACTTCGAGACCCTCGTTGCCGACCTAGCGGCACGTGACGGACTGAGCGTGAACCGGGCCCAAGGAGGCCCGGGAGACCTGGGCGCTGACGTCACCGCAGTCACGCCTGACCAGCGCAGGGTCGTGTTCCAGGCCAAGCACACCTCGACATCGCGCACGATCGGCACTCCTGACCTCCAGCGCTTCAATGGAACCGCGAGACCCCACCACCAGGCGGACATAGCCGTGATGATCACCAACGGCAGGTTCTCCGAACCGGCACGGAAGTTCGCCGCCCAACACCGCATACAACTGGTGAACCAGATCGCCCTCCGAAGGTGGGCGACCTTCGGAGACCCGCTCTCCGAGATCGTCGACATGGCTCCATCGATGACCTGACCGACACGTCGGCCAGCCGTCGAAGCAGCTCCGCCAGACCGACCGGCAAAGCCCGGCCGCAGTGCCCGGCACACGGCTCCTCAAGCCCGACAGGCGGCCTGCCGATACCGGCACCATGAGCTGGTACGACCCCCGCAAGGACCCCGCGTTCCTGGCCTGGCGCGACGAGCAGATCGCCGCAGACCTCGCCCGCGGCCCTGCCATGCCCATCGGCGACGTCCCCGAACTCCTCGAAGGCCGACGGCAACTAGGACTCGCCTTGCAGCTGCTGGAGAACCCCGAGGACCCGGGCGCACTCGCAGGGGCGCGGGCGGCCGCGCGCCGGGCACTGGGCCTGGTCCCGCAGCCCCGCCCCGACTCCGAGTGCGCCGTCGAACGCTGGAGGCGACGCGGCTGGTCACGAGAGGAACCCGCCGCGCTGTGCACCCGCCGGACCTGCGGACGGTGCGTGCCGCTGCGCGCGGCAGAGCGGCTGGCCGAGGCCCACCAAGCTGGCACAGGTGCCGTCCCGTCGGCCCCGCGCGCAGGCGCCGACACCCGTCCCGCCACCTGACCTGGCCTGCCCGAAATCCTGCCACGGCCCAGGCCGGGCCCGGCACCGGAGGACGGGACCGCCTCACCGGGCTGGTATCAGGCGGCCGGCGGGTACACGCGCTTGGCGTTGACGCGGGTGATCACGTCGCGGACATCCTCGCCCGTCAGGGACGTCACGCTGCCATCGATGAGGCGGGGAGTCAGGGCCAGCAGTAGGTCCGGCAGGTCAACATCGCTGTGTTCGTCGCGGACATGGTCGGCGATCGTCAGGCAGACGTCAGCCCGATCGGCATCGGCCGACCATGTCGGACCGATGTGGCCGCACAGGCGGCAGCCCGCGGTCACGGTGTCGAGCGTCGTGGTCGTCATGCCCTTCCCAACGCGAAAGCCCGACCGGCGACACGGCGCGGCCTCGGTGACCCGCGGCCTGGCTCGCTGCCCTGGCCGCCGAGCCTGAGCTGGACGCCGACACTCGGCTCGGCGCCCTCGTTCACCGGGCGGCCTGCGCGCCGGAGTCGATCGACGCGGACCTCGTTCCGACGGCGATTGGTCTGCTCCAGCAGCTCGCCACCGACCCGGCGGCCGAGCCCGCGCCCCTGCCTGGGGAGAAGGGCGGGCCGGAGGAGTGCAGACGGTGCGCCTGTGCCGACACTGACGCCGAGGTCGAACCGGCACCGGACCAGGGTGTCCCGCCGCAGATCGCCGCTGTGCTCGCCGACCTGGACCGCCATGGCCGCGCCCACGCCCCCACCACCGAGCTGCTGACCACCTTCCACCGGGTACTGGACGCGTGCCCGGGCGCACCGCCTTGCTTACCGTCCAACTCCGCAGCCCCGATCGAACCTCGCCCCGTGGGCCGCGGACGTGGCCAAGGCGCTCACCGCGCTCGTCGACCCACCCACGCGCCTCCGGGAGACGATCCCGGTGGACCAGGTCCGCGACTACCTGCAAGCCGCCGGCACCGAAGAACTCGTGACCCGGGGGAGTCTGGGCGAAGCCCTCGACCTGCCCGGCCCCCGGATCGCCGCCGCCCTCGACGCACTGGTCAAGTCGGGCCAGGTCGACTACGACCCGTTCGTCGGATGGGTGTACTCCCCCGCTGCCGACCCGTCCTGACCTCGCACACTCCGGACCGCACCGCCGCAACTGGCCGCCGAGCACGGTGGCCTGGCAGCCGCAGGACACCCGGCCAACCCGGCGAACGCCGAGAAGGACGGCCCCGGGAGCTCCCCAATTGGGGAGCTCCCGGGGCCAGCAGGCGCAGCGGACGGCCGTCGAGCCGAGACCCCTCTCAGTGCCTGGGCACTCCCCCCGCACCCCAAGCCGCACGGATCCGTGCGAAAGCCGTCGGCCAACGCTGCTCCCAGGCCCGTACGACCTCCTCCTCCGTGACGCGGAACAGCAGGGTGACCCTGCCCGGCGTCCCGTCCGTGGCCACCAGGTCCACCCGGCACGAGGCCTCCGGTCCCGGGCACCTGTTGCAGCTGCGTGCGGTGATGCGCAGCGGCAGGCCGTCGTCGGGGTCGGTGAGCATGCTGAGCAGGCGGTCGTGGTCGGGGCGGTGTCCAGGGATGAACTCGAAGTCGAACTTCCAGCCTTCTCTGAATTTGCCCCAGGTGGTCCAGCCGGTGAGGCAGGCTGTGGTGCCCGCGGCGGCGAACAATCCGACTCGGCGCAGCAGGGCGCTGGCGATGCGGAAGGGAGGGGGTCCGGCGTCGGGGCTGAACCACGGCGCGAGTTCGGCTTCGGGGGCGGTCGTCGCCTCAAGGGGGGCGGTCCACAGTGGACGGAACCCTGACAGGGCGAAGTCTTCGCGTGCCGCGTCGACGCTGTCGCGCCACAGAGCCGCGGGGAAGCCGCGAAGTCGCACTTGGGCGTTGGTGCCCGCGAGGTGCAGGACGGGGGCGCCCCCGTGGTCAAGGACGACCCGCAGGCCCGGGATGCCGTGGACAGCGCCGTCCTTGACGGTGGGCAGGACCACACGGGTGAACCAGCGCAGGTAGCGGCTGTCATCGGTGAGGTGGAGGTCGAGCCCGTCGATGCGCGGCGTGACACGCTCGATGCCCAGTGGTACGGGGACGGGCTCCGGGGGCCAGGCGGTGGTGTGGAGGAGCCACCATTCCAGCTGTTCCTGGGCCGCGGTTGCGGCGGATGGGACGAGCGGAGCGGCGGGGCCCAGTGCGGTGAGTTCGCGGACCGCCTGCTGGTGGGGTTCGCGGGTGAGTGCCGAACGCCGACGGGCGCGATGGCGGACGCGGCTGGTCGTGGGCATGGTGTTCCCCTTGGACGCCGCCGGCCCGGCGTGCTGGTCAAGGGTGTGGGGTTGAGCCGCTGGTGATCGGGGGTGCGTCGATGGACGCTTCGGCCGGGGGATGCGGGAGGAAGGCCGGATTCCCGCTCGGCGCGGCCGCCTGACGGCCGGATCCAAGAGTGGTGGATTCCGGTACGGCCTGGCAACGACCGTGGCGGGCGTGTTGGCCAGCGAACCGCCGGGACCGCCCGAGGTCGTGGTGGTCACGCTCGGGCTGAGGCTTTCGTCGGGTGGTGGTGTCCGGTCCGCTTCGCGGTCGAGGGCGGGGCCAGGAGGGCGCTGGGGTGCCCGGTGCGGGATCAGGCATGGGCTCGTCACGGCTTCGAGGAGGGGTCCGTTGCGGTGGCGGTTCTGGCGAACGACCGGGCGGCGGCCTCGATCGCGCACCGGTCGGTTCCCGTCACCGTGGTGATGGTCGCGTCGCTCCACCCCAGCGCATGACGCATGAGCACCAGGTCCTGCTGGCCGGCGGTCAGGTGGGCGACCGGGGCCAGGGCTTGCGGGCAGGCTCTGGCGACCAGGGCGGCGCGGAAGAGCCTCCAGAGCGCGGCCGTCGCGTCCGGCGCGGCCAGGACATTCTGCCAGCGGGCCGCGGCCTGGGCGGCGGCGGCGCAGACGGCGGGGTGCACCTGGTCGGGGGGCAGGAGCAGCCGGGCGTAGTCGAGGTAGTGGTGGTAGTGGGACTCCAGCAGGGTGGCGACGCCCAGGGCCGGGTGGTGCGGGCCTCGTGGCGTGTCCGAGGAGCGGGGCACGGTGTCCTCTCGGTCAGCCGAAGGCGTCGGCGGGCGGTCCGGCGTGGTAGGGGTGGTGGCGGTGCACCAGCTGCACGCGCTCCCACAGCGGCAGCACGAAGTCCGGGTCCGCGCGCAGCACTTCCAGTACGGCCTCAACGGCCGGCCAGTCCGGTACGCGGGCGCCGGTGAGCAGTCCGGCCGCGTCCTCGGGGCTCACGCGTCCTCGGGAGATGTCGCTGATGGTCAGGGGGTCGGGGGCGAAGGCAGCCAGGTGGAGGCCGCGCATCGCCGCGGCAAGGGATGCCCTGAACTCGGCCGCGACCTGCGGGGTCGCGACGAACGGGCGCTCGGGCAGGATGCCGTGGGCGGCGTCCCACAGGAGCCTGATGTCGGCCGGCACTCCGCCTGCTGCTCGGACCAGGGCGTCGGCGACCGGCCAGGAGGGGATCCGCTCGCCGGCGAGCACCCGGCTGATGAAGGAAGGCGACACCCCGGCATCGGCGGCCAACTCGCGGGAGGAACGGCGGGAGCGGCGGTGCAAGCACGACAGGGCGCTCGCAAGTTTGGCCGCGGCCACCGGCTGCAGCGCGTCGGCGGGATCCGTCGCCTCGGCGGCATCCGTGACCGGGGCGGCGGCCGGCTCCGCGGGTGGGACCTGCTTGAAGATCGAGCGCTGGCGTTGTTCCGGTGCGCGATGGCCTGTCCCCGAGGGTGCGGGCGTCGTCCCGGGCTGGGTGGCGGGCCCGGATATCGTCCCGTTGGCCGGCTGGACACGCTGACTACGGGCCTCCCGCTGGGCGAGGCGACGGGCGGCGTAGGCCTCGTCCCAGCGCCGGCGCGCCGTTCCGGCGGCCCAGCCGGTCAGCTGACCGATCGCCGCCCAGGGGAGCTTGCGGGTGCGGGCCTGGAGCACGGCGTGCGCCCGGAGATCTTCAAGACTCTCCTCGGCTTCCTGGATCAGGCCCAGGACGGCCTGAACGTCCTCGTCGGCCTCCGCCACTGCCACCGCGTCAGCGGTCTGGGCGAGCTGCCGTGCGAGCGCGAGGTGCTCGCGCGCCAGGGTACTGACGAGGTCGTCGAGCGAGCGGTCGGCCGGCGCGTCCTTGCGGGCACGTTCCGCCTCCTGCTGGCAGCGCGCACGGCAGTACGACGGGGTACGGCCCAGCCGCTGAGGTCGGGTGAAGGTGCGCCGGCACCAACGGCAGCGCAGGATCTGGTTCACGAGGGACTCCGTGCCGGAGGCCGGCCCCGGAGAGCACCACCGGGACCGGAACGGGAGGGGAAACGGTCCCCCGGCGGCCGGGCCAGCCCGTCCGCCGGGGGGAAATCCGAGCGGCGCGAGGCGCAGCGGCCGACGCCGTGCGCCATCGTCCGCGCGGCCGTCAGGTCCTCCGGTGGGCCCCCGGCTTCCGCCTCGCGGGGCCGGTGCTGGTGACGGCCCAGATCAGAGCGGTCCCCAGGCGGAGAAGGTCATGGGTGTCCTGCAGGTCCGCGGCCGTGCTGATGAGCAGGATCACCTGCACCACCGAGGCGACGAAGGCGAGAATCCGCGGATTGCCCGTCAGGTCAACGCCTGCGGCCCCGGCTTTTCGCGTTTGGCCAACGAAACGGGCGGAAATGGTAGCGTCGAGGCGACCGATCTTCCGGCGCGTGCAGGCACGCCGGGACCGGCCCAGGGCAGGCAGCATCACAGGCTCCTCCAGGGTGTTCGGACGGTTGGCGAGTAGGGACCCCGGCGGCTTGGCGACCAACCTCTACCCCGGGGCCCCTTTTCGTTTGTGTCGGACAGTAACCCGCCGCGCGCACAGAGTGTGAGGCGATCCGGGCAGAAATGCGGCTAGTCCTCATATCTACGAGCATCGCCTCCCGTCACCTGCACACCACCGGTCACAATCGTTCAACCCACCGCACGCTTCTGTCATATGCCGCTCTGCCTGCCTACGCGCACCGGGCTGCACCCGCATCGACAACGCGCGGACCATCGGAGGCCACCCGCTCGGCGATCGGACCGACCGGGCCGCCCTCGGCGCCGGATACGACTGCTCCGACTGGTTCTGGATCGGGAACCGGCACCTGACCAAGCACACCCGGGGCCGGATCACCATCGGTGTCTACCCGCTGCGACCCGTCGAAGCCGACGTCCGAGACGGGGTGCGCGCACCCGAGACCGAGCGGGACGGCCTGCGCCGACTGATCGACACCGCCTGGTCCACAATCGGCAGGCCCCGCGCCGAGCCGACCATCGACGTCGGCCGCTGGCTCGGCGTCGGCCCGGTCCTGCTCACCCGGTCCTAGTCGCACACCCTGGTGGTCGACACCGCGCGCCGCGACCTCGACCACCAGGGTGCACCTGACCGTCCTCCGCCTCCGACCGGGGAACGCGCCACCCCATGGCGAGATCGCCTGCACGAGGACCGGCCGCCCGCGAAGCGAAGCCCCCGGCCTGCGGCTGCGCGCCATGCTCTGGAACTCCGGGGCGGGGCGCAGCCGCACGGTCAGCGGACGTGGTTGACGAACATCCTCGACCCGTCGTGCAGGTCGATCGTGGCGCCGTGGCCGACCGCCGGTGGCACCGGCCGCGCGGAGTACACCTCGACGGCGGCGATCTCGCCCGGGTCCGCGGCCAGCAGCGCGGCGACGAGCCCGTGCTCGACCGCCGCCAAGTCGCTCAGTTCCGCAGGCATCGCAGGCCCCACGGGCTTCTCACCCAGCACCGGCTCCTGGTCCGGGTGGTCGCCCCACGCCTCCCCAGGGGCGCTCACCACCACGATCTGCCAGCGGCTCGGCCTCCCGCCAATGTCGATGAGCACGCCGTACGGCTGCCTGCTGCCACCTACCGCATCGAAGGTCTTCGCGGCGGCACCGGGCAGAGACTCGGCGGCGGAGAGCAGGAGCTGCTGAAAGCGGGCAGGGCGCATGGATGAACATTCCTTCGAAGTGGGGGCTACCCGATGGTAGTCCGCAGGCTCCGTACAGCGCCGTAGCAGCGGCCGGCCAAGCAAGTGCCGACCGGACGTCAGGGACGGCCCGCGTCGGGCAGGCGGCCGCGTTCAGGTCCCCGGGGCCACCCCTGCGGTGGTTGCGTTGGCAAACAGCCCCAGAGGGGCGCAGGTCCAGGTGAAGGGTGCGCCGGATTCCGGCGCAGCGTAGACGGCGTCGTAGCTGGAGAACCGGTCGCCGCCGGTGGCGGTGCCGTGGAGGAGCCGGCTGGGTGTGAAGTCCGCGGCCAGCGGCCTGGGTCGGCTCTCGGGGCGGTGCGGCGAGAGATCCCACTCCGGTGTCGCGAGGGTGTCCGGGCCAACAGTGTTGGCCTCCAGGTGGGTGAACACCAGGGAAGGCGTCCTGAGGAGTCCGCTGTGCCAGGCCCGTGCCGGTTCCGTTCCTGTACCCGGCAGGGGCCCCGGAACGGCGAGCCAGGACACGGCCGCGCCCCCGCGCGGTGGCGGCGTCCGCAGGTCGACAGTCCGCGGGTGTGGAAGATCGCGGTGCTGGACGACCAGCACCAGCCGGCCCGGGTCCGGCAAGGGACCGAAGGAACAGGCGACGAAGTGCACGCTGTGGTCCGGGGCGGGCAGGGCCCGGGCAAGCGCGAGCACGGCGTGCCGGGCCCCGGGCTCGGTCAGGTAGACGGTCCACGACGGCGTCGCTTCGGCGCGCGCCGGCGGGCTCTGGTGCTCGAAGACGAGCACCGTGAACAGCCCCGCCGGCGTGTCCAGGATGCCCCCGTGCGACAGCCGCCTCCGGGGCTCGTCCAGGAGCGTCTGCGGAGGGCGGATGACAACGGGCCGATCGGTCATCCTGCGACCGTAGAGGACGGGCCGCAGCGGCGCGCGCAGCCGCTCCGGCCCGTCAACCGGTCAGGCGCAGGGCAACTCGGCGACGTCGGACATGCCCGTCTCGTGCTTGGCCCCGCCGTCGCTGAAGATGTCCGCGGACACACGGAACTTGCCCTTGGCGATTCGCGGCGGTTCCGCCGCCCGGCAGTCGGCGTTGCTGCTCACCCGGCTCACCCGGGTGAAGTCATCGTGGCCGCTGCTGCGCAGCGGGCCCATGACACGCGAGAACGTGCAGAAGTCGCCGTCGCAGTTCGCCCGCTCCAGCGAGGCCTCGACCCACTTGGGGCCGTAGCCGTCGCCGTCGCAGGTGACCTCGGCGTACCACTCGATGTTGTTGTTGACGAGCCGAGGGGCGGGCGAGCCGCCGACGCAGACGTAGTCCCCGGCGCGGATGGTGGTGGCGTGGGCCGGGGCGAGTCCGATGACCGCGAGGGCCAGGGCCGGCACGGCGGCGATGAAGGTACGACGGATGATGCGCATGGGATCCTCCGAATCCGAAGCGTGACGAATCGTGTACGCAAGGAGATCAGGAGGCACTGACAATTACACCCGGTCCGGGAGAAGGGCGACACCCGCCAACCCGCAGCCCACGGGCCAGGCACCGCGGGGGCTGGGGCGGTGCACCACCGCTGGAGGAACGGGCCGGACCCGTGGTGAGCGGAGACGGCGTCGAGGTCGATCACACGGCTGCCCCCGCGAGAGGTCCGAAGACCCTGGCCACGTAGGAGTCGAGCTGGTCACCGAAGGCCGCCGCTGAACCGATGGCAGTAGTGGGCAGGGCGCCAGAGTCGTCGAGCCCGGCGAAGTAGTCCGAATCGGTCCAACCGCCCCTGAACAACACCACGGACAGCTCGCCTCCCAGGCCGGTGAGCACGATCCCAAGGGAGTCGGCATCCACAACTGCAGCCCGGTCCGGCATCAGCTGCTGCGGCCACTCCTGTGCCTCATCGCGCCAGGTGACCGGCTCTACGGTGAGCCCGGCATCCTCCCAGCGGCCCCTCCGCCGTTCGATCTCAAGGGCAGCCTCGTCAAGATCAACAACTCGTTCCATCCACTGATCATGCCGGAAGAGCTGCCCGCCGCGCTGGGACGCTGAGGATCCGTCAAAATAAGTCCGACCGGAACCGCTGGCCGGCCACGGGGGCCCGGGCTGTCGGCCAGACATACGGCACCGTGCTTGACCCGCCAGCTCCTCCTCCCACTGCACGAAGTCTTCCAGAGCGGCCCGCACCACGGCGTCGACCGCCGCAACGGGGCTGCGCCCCTCCCGCCGGGCCTCCGAAGCGATCTCCTGCAGCTCGTCGCAGTCCACCGACAGCACCTTCTCCTCCCAGGCGGCTACCCGCTCCATGCAGGCCTCGACCAGGCAGCGTGACTCCTCAACGACGCCCTGGAATGCGGTGTTGGGCAGCCACTCCGGCTGCCTGGCCGTCGGGACGGTGGGGGCGGTGAACTGGTCCAGCGAGCCGCGCAGGGCAGTTCCGAAACCGACGGAGCATCGGCGAGTCATGCCCCTTCCGACGAACCGGTCGCCGCCCGATGCTGCCGCACGCAACCGGTGATCTGCGGATTCCCATCCGTCCGGCGTCGCACGTCCGCCTCCGCGCGGCGTACCGCAGGACGGCTGCGCCCCGGCCTCCGTATCCGCCCGCTGCTACTCGCCCCGTCGTCGTATCTGGTCCTCTGGCGGATGACCCGCATCGTACGGTATGCATTCCTTCAACTACTCAGTGTGGAAGCCTGGTTAGGCTGCCGGCCGCTCGGCCGCGGCCTGTGAGGGAGGTACGCCGGGATGACCCGATCGCCTGAACCGCCGTGGGGCACCACCCGTATGAGGCCCTATCCCGACACCGCACCCGCCCTCGGCCTCACCGCGGTGATCGACCCGCAGACCCAGGTCGCCGTCTACTTCGACCACGAGGGCCGGCGGGCCGAGATGGGAGCGCACGGGACCAGCACCGACTCCAGTACGCCGACCAGCACCGGCCAGGGCGGCGGCGACGGGAACAGCGGCGGCAATGCCGCGCCCACCGACTCGGACAGCATCACCTCCAACGACCAGGACCAGGGCACCGGCTGATGGCCGGAGACCGGCCGCCGGCCGTGCTGGTGCTGACCAACGTCCACGACGTCACGGCGGACGTGGTGCTGCGCATCCTGGCCGAGCGGGGCGTACCGGTCGTCCGCACGGATCCGGGGGTCGATCTCCACCAGGGTGCCGCGCTGACCACCCGCTACGACACGCACGGCCAGCGCGGCACCCTCACCACCGCCAGTCGCAGCCTGGACCTCGGCCGCGTCCGCTCCGTCTGGAACCGCCGCCCCTCCGTGTACCGGGCGCCGGCTGGGATGGAAGGGCAGGACGCGGCATTCGCCCGCTCCCAGGCCCACTGGGGCGTCGGCGGCATCCTCTCGGCGCTGCCCGGCGCCCAGTACGTGAACCACCCCTGGAGGGTGCGCGAGGCCGAGCACAAGCCGGCCCAGCTCGACACCGCGCTGCGATCGGGCCTCGCCGTGCCGGCCACGGTCATCACGACCGACCCGGACCAGGCCCGCGCGTTCTGCGCGGCGCAGCCCGGCGGCACGGTCTACAAGCCGCTGTGGAACAGCCCCTACACGGGCGACGACGGTCGTGCCGCGCAGGTGTGGGTGTCCGAGGTACGGCCGGAGGAGATCACCGACGCGGTCGCGGCCTGCCCGCACCTGTTCCAGGCCAAGGTGGACAAGGCGTACGACGTGCGCCTCACCGCGGTTGGCGAGCGCCTGTTCGCGGTGCGGATCGACAGCCCCGACCTCGACTGGCGCCGCCGCCAGGAGCTCGTGACCTACACCCGGATCGACGTGCCCGACGACGTCGCCGCCGCCGTGGCCCGTTACCTCGCCGCCTTCGGTCTGGTCTTCGGCGCGTTCGACTTCGCCGTCGACCACGACGGCCACTGGACGTTCCTCGAATGCAACGCGAACGGCCAGTGGGCGTTCTTCCCGCCGCCGATCACCGACCTGATCGCCGAGGCCCTGGCCGACCGACTCCAGAAGGGCACCACCCCGTGAGCTCATCCGCCGAACTGCGCGCCGCCCTCGTCGACCAGCTCACCGCCGACGGCGCCCTCACCGACCCGGCCTGGCGCGCGGCCGCGGCCGCCGTACCGCGCGAGCTGTTCGTCCCCGAGTACTTCCTGCCCGTGCCCGGCAGCGCGCCTACGGCCTACCGGCCGGTCCTGAACGGCGAGCCCGGCCGGCTGGAGGGGATCTACCGCGACCAGACGCTGGTCACCCAGCTCGACGGCCACCTGAGTCCCCCAGACGCCTTGGAGCCGCTGGCCGGTTCCCCCTCGTCTTCCTCCACCCTGCCCTCCCTCGTGCTGGGGATGTGGCAGCGGCTCGACGTCGAGGCCGGCCACCGGGTCCTGGAGATCGGCACCGGCACCGGCTACTCCACCGCCCTCGGCGCCCACCGCCTCGGCGAGGACAACGTCGTGAGCGTCGAGGTCGACCCGCAGGTCGGGGCCCGCGCCGCGCAGGCCCTCAAGGCCGCCGGCTACTCGCCCACCCTCGTCATCGGCGACGGCCTTGCCGGACACGCCGACAGGGCACCGTACGACCGGCTGATCGCGACCTGCTCGATCCGCCACCTCCCCCTCCCGTGGCTGCACCAGGTCAGGCCCGGCGGGAAGATCCTCGCCACCATCACCGGCTGGTCCTTCGCCTTCGGTCTGGCACTCCTCACCGTCACCGGGCCCGGCAGCGCCAGCGGCCGCTTCCTGCCCGGCTACGTCAGCTTCATGGTCGCCCGTCCGCACGACCGGCCACCGCGCCAGCCCATCACCCTGCTCTCCGGCGACACCCGCCCCAGCCGGATCGACCCGGCGATCCTGGGCGACTGGACCGGCAAGTGGGTCGCCCAGCTCGCCGCGCCCTCCGCCGAGATCATCGGCGCCGGCGACCAGCAGATCCTGATGGACTTCGCCACCGGCTCCCACGCCCGCACCGCACCGAACCCCGACGGCGGATGGACCGTCACCCAGCGCGGCCCCCTGCGCTTGTGGGACCAGGTCGAGTCCGCCGTCCAGACATGGCAGCAGCACGGCGCCCCCCACCAGGAGGGCTTCGGCATCACGATCGACGGCGACGGCCAGCGCGTGTGGATCGGCAACGAGGCCGGCCCCACCTGGAGCCTGCCCATCTAAGGCCTGTTGGGAAGGTCCCACGGCGGCCCGTCCGCGTGGGGTCTGGCGTACAAGGGCGGAGCCCGTCGGTGACCCCTCGTCTTTGCTGGCGACCGCCGTCCCCACGGGGAGTTCTGCCGTCACCTCGTCCGTGCGGCGGCAAGCGACCAGGGGTGGTGTCAGTGGCCCGTGGCACCGTGCCCTCATGATCAACAGTCTTGAGGGCCTGGAGCAGGTCGGCTGGTCGTCGATGGGCCATGCCTACGGTCCGGCCGACGACGTCCCGCTGCTGCTGGAGCAGATGGCCGACCCTGACCCCGACGTCCGGGAGACGGCGTTCAGCCGCTTCTACAGCGCGGTCCACCACCAGGGCGGCGTCTACCGGTGCACGGCGGCGAGCCTGCCGTTCCTCCTCGCGCTCGCCAACGATCCGCAGGTGCCCGACCGCGCGGCCGTCCTCCACCTCGCGCTCAGCATCGGCAGCGCGGCCCTCGAATGCGGCCCCGGCGACGTCTACTACAGCTCGTCCGGCGACGAATCGAGGCCCTACGCGGAGGTCGTGCCCCAGCTGCGCGAGCGTGTCGAGGACTTCGTCCGCCACGCGGCGGATCCCGACCCGCTGGTGCGGCGGGCCGCGCTGCCGGCGCTGGGGCTGTTCCTCGACGACGTCGACCGGGCGTTCGCCCTGCTGCGCGAGCTGCTGTCGGCCGAGAGCGGCACCACGGAGCGGCTGCTGGTCATCGAGGCGGCCGCGGCGCTGGCCCGGCGACTGCCGGCCGCGCTCGGCCCGGTGACCACCTGGCTCGCCGCCCTGGCCCCCGACCCGGCGCTGGACGCCGACATCCGGCTCGCCGCCCTCGTCCACCGGGCGGCCTGCACACCGGAGGCGATCGACGCGCACCTCGTCGCGACGGCGACCGGCCTGCTCCGCCAGCTCGCCCCCGAACCGGCGGCCGAGCCCGAGCCCGTGCCCGGGGAGCAGGACGGGCCGGCGGACTGCGGACAGTGCGCCTGCGCCGACGCCGAACGGGACGGGGAGCAGGGCGTCCCGTCGCAGATCGCCGCCATGTTCGCCGAGCTGGACCGCTGCGGCCGTGTCCACGCCCCCACCACCGAGCTGCTGCTCACCTTCCACCGGGTCCTGGACACGCGCGTGCCCGAGCGCACCGCCCTGCTCACCGCCCAGCTCCGCAGCCCCGACCGGGCCGTGCGCCACGACGCTATCGCCATGACCGGGGACCTGATCCGCTCCCGACGCGGCGACCACACCGCCCTCGTCCTCCTGCTCGCCGACCTCCTGCTCCCCACCGACCCCTACACCGCCGCCGAATCGGCCGAGACCCTCGGAAAACTCCCCACCGCCTTCGCCGAACCCGCACGCGAAGCCCTCGCCACCCTCGTCGAAGCACACCGCACCCAACACGGCCCCCACGTCTGGGCCACACCGCACCCGCTGCTGCGCCGGGCGCACCAGGAGGCGGTCACGGCGCTGGCGGGCCTCGGCGACAAGCGGGCCCTGCCCGGCCTGCTGACGGCGCTCGACACCGGCGTCGACGACTGGCGGGCCGTGCAGGCCGCCGGCCACCTGCCCCAGGCCGCCGGGGAGCTGCTGCCGAGGCTGACCCGCCGTCTCGCCGACGCGGACTTCTCCTCGCCCTGGGGGTCCGCCGCCGACCTGATGGCCGCCCTTAACCGGCTCGGCGACCCGGCGGCGGTGCCCGCGCTCGTCACGGCCCTCAGCACCGCTGTCGAGCAGGAACAGTGGCGCACCGCCGCCGCGGCCCTCCGCGCGCTCGGCGCCTTCGGCGCCAGCGCCGCACCCGCGCTGGGGACGGTCCGCCCGCTCACCGCCGCCGACGACCCGCAGCTGCGCGTCGCCGCGGTGACGGCCCTGTGGCACATCGAGGGCGATCCCGCCGATGCCGTGCCGCAGCTGACCACTCTGCTCGACACCAACAGCCACGAGGCCGCAGACGCCCTCGGCCAGGTCGGTGCACCGGCCGCCGCAGCACTGCCCCGCCTGCGGCAACTACTCGAAGCCGACCATGCCTGGACCCGCACACACGCCGCCGCCGCCATCCACGACATCGCCGGCCCGGCCGAAGCCGACGCCGTCCTGCCCGTGCTCCTCCAGGGCTGGCAGGAGAACAACTCGACCGCCCGCCACGTCCTGGAATGCCTGCAACGAATGGGCCCCGCCGCCGCCCCCGCCCTGCCCCGGATCCGCGCCGAACTCGCCCTCACCCGCCGCAGCGGCAACTTCTTCGACGGCACCGAGTACGACGAGGCACTGCTGCGCGCCTGCCGGGCCGTCATCAGGCAGACAACCGGACCGGCAGAGCCGACCGTCTGACAGCACCTCCTATCTCGTCCGGTCGGCCAGGCGAGATAGGAGAACGCGCGACGTGGGGCGGCTATGGGGCCCAGGGCGACGTCGGCATACCTGGCGCGGGGTCAGGATGTGGGCTCGCGGGTTGCGCGGAGGGGGACGTCGTGGTGGCGTTCCTGGCGAACGACCGGGCGGTGGCGTCGATTGAGCCCCGGGCGGTTCCCGTCACCGTGGTGATGGTCGCATTGCCCCACCCAGCGGGCACCATGTCCTGCTGGTCGGCGGTGAGGTGGGCGACCATGGTGCGGCCCTCCTGCCGCCGGTGCGCGCGGACCCGTTCCAGGGAGTCGGGCCCGGTGATGTCGGCGACCGAGCGGAAGGCGCCTTCCTCGCCGTAGGGGCCCGCTGCTTCACGCCAGCCCTCGGGCCGCACACGGTACTGCTTGCCGAGGAGGGCGACGACGATCTGCGCCTTCTGGCGGCCGAAGCCCGGCAGCGCGTTGATCCGCCGGTAGAGGTCCCGGCCGCCGGCCGCCTCCTCCCACACCGCGGCGGCCCGCCCGTGGTGGCGGGCGATGAGGTGGCGGCACAGTTCCTGGACCCGGCGGGCCATGACCACGGGGTGGTCGTGCAGGGCCGGCGGCGCGGCGAAGAGCGCGGCGAGTCGCTTGGGGTCGTGGCCAGCGATCTGCTCCGCGTCCAGGTCGTCGTGGCCCAGACGGCGCGCGATGGCCGCTGGCGCCGCGAAGGCCCGCTCGGACGGAACCTGCCGGTCCAGCAGGGCGCCCACCAGCAGGGCGAGCGGGCTGCGCGACAGCAGCGCGTCAGCCTCCACCTGCTGGGTGATGCGTACCGCGATGTCCACAGCGGGCTCCTCCTCACGGCGTCAGCGACCGGGTCGCCGGTCAGTGTGACTGAGGC
>NZ_JBHZCY010000007.1:95190-144897 GCF_042786665.1 Kitasatospora sp. NPDC059146
GGCGCCCCCCCGGGGGGCCCGCGCGGGGGGGGGGGGTTTGTGGCCGTCCCCCCGCGGGGGGGGCGGGGCCCGGCCGCCCCCCCCCCCCGCCCCGCGGCCGCCAGCTCACCCGCCTGCTGCGCCCGTTGGACTTGTGCCCGGAACGCTAACTGGCCAGCCGAGCAGCTCCTGCGCAGCTCGCCCGCGCTGTCGGAAGACTGGCCAACAAGCCCGTCCCGTTGGCCATCTAGCGGGTCCGGTCGCAGGCGGGTCACGCACGACCACCACCGGTACGCGACAGGGTCTGCCCATAGTTGGGAAAGCGAGTCCCTCCAGTCCCTGATGGGGTCGCCGTGCCCCATCAGGGACTGGGCAAACAGCACAGGGACTGAACGATTCAGAGCGCGCGCGGCGTCGTAGAAGGGAACGCTGTTCCCCTGCTGTACCCAGGTGGGCCCGAGGCCCTGGCAGCCCCGGGTATTGGCCGGAGATGGCGAGTGGCCAAGGGCCCGTCGCGGTCGCCCCGCTGGCCGGGAGGGTGCCGCGTCTGCGCTTCTGGCGGAGCGCAGGAGTCAGGCGCCGACTCGACCGCGTTGGGAACGCGGGGTCTTCATGCCGACGGCCTTGGCCTTGATGGTGCGGGGGTCGACTGCCTCGCCGGGAGCGCCGGCGGCGTAGGGACCGTCGGGTTCAAGGTCACGGTCGTGGGGCAGCAGGAAGAACACCCGGCGCCGGTGCAGGCCGCTGTCGGGGTCGGCTTCTGCCGTGGCATCGAGTTCGGCGTAGCCGACCATACGACCGTCGCGCAGCCAGCGCGGCTTGCCCTGGCGACGGGGGGTCTTGTCGATGGTCTGGCGTACGTAGTCGAGCGCCGAGAGGTCCTCCAGCCAGACCACGTCCTTCTCGTGGGTGAGAGCGCTGCCATCCAGTAGCGAGCTCATGACCGAAGGCCTTCCTTCTTGGTTGTGGGCGAGGTGGTGGAGGGAGAAGAAGATGTGCCGTCTGCATCGTAGGCGGGCGCGGTCTGCGGAGTGTAGACGGCCGGGGTCGGTTTCCAGCTTGATCCGCCAGCCGCCGCAGCGGGGAGTTTGTCAGTCGGCAAGGAGGCCCAGCCCGGGATAGAACTTGCGGCCGTTGCTCTTAAGCATGTCGTTCGGGGTGGCCAGGCCGAGATCGGTGCGAACGCGGGTGGCGAAGGCCCGGTTGCTCGTGGGGCGGATGCCCTCAGCGGATGTGCACCAGGTCACATAGGCCGCGTAGAGCTGGCCCTGCTCCACGCGCAGTTCTGTCTCCTCGCTGTTGCGGGTGCAACACTCGGAGAGGAACCGACCGATGGTGTCCTCGGTGGTGGCGTAGGCGTCGGTGGCCAGCCGTACCCGGGACGGTCCTTCCAGCGGGTCGGGCAGCCCGGCACCGGCCTGCCGCCGTTCGCGCAGGTCGTGGTAACGGCCGGCTCCCTGGACCACCCAGTGGAGGATGCCCGGTCCCTCGTCGCGGACCAGCTCCATGGCGAGGTTGTCGATCTTGTTCTCGTCGGAGACGGTCCGCTCGAAGGGCACGAGACGGATGCGGCGCCAGAAGGCGAAGCCGCCGGTGGTGACCTCGGGCCGGTGGTTGCCGAGGAGCCACAGGTGGTGGGTGGGCAGGAAGGAGAAGTAGTCCTGGCGCATCCGGCGGGCCTTGATCCTGTCGCCGCCAGTGAGCAGTTTGACCCGGGCCTCGTCGAAGCGGTCGGTGGACTTGAGCTCGGAGCACACCAGCAGGCGTCGTCCATGGAGCTCTGTCAGCTCGGTGGAGTGCTCGTTGTACGCCCCTCGGTCCATCAAAAAGCCCGGCGGCGCGGCGTCGGCGTAGTCGCCGAGCAGCTGCAGCATCACGTCGAGCAGGACGCTCTTGCCATTTTTGCCGTGACCGTAGAGGAAGGGGAGGACCTGGCCGCCGACGTCGCCGGTGGTGGAGTAGCCGAGCAGGACGTGGAGGAAGTCGATCATCTCCCTGCCGGCCTCGTCGTCGCCGAAGGTCTCGTCGAGGAAGCGGGTCCAGCGCGGGGTCGGCATGTTCTCGGGCGCCACGCTGGTGGCTCGGGAATGGCAGCCGCCGGCCGGGGACGGCTTGTGGAGCCGGCCGGTGCGCAGATCGACGACGCCTGCCGGGGTGCACAACGCCCAGGGGTCGCTGTCCAGCTCCTCGGCGGCCATGCTCAGGGCCGGGGAGGACTTGGCCTGCTCCAGGAACGCCTTGATGCCCGCGGTGGAGCTGGTGCGACGGCGGTGGAAGGCGACCTCCCGATCGGTGTACACCAGGGCGGGGTCGCTCTCGGGCATCTGCTCCGCGAGCTCCCCGGCGGCCCACAGCGCTGCCTTTTCCGCGCCGCGCTTCCAGCGGTAGCCGGCCCACTCGTACCAGCCCAAACCCTCGACGTGCCGGAAGGTGTCCTGGTAGAGGCGGATGAACAGCTTGGCGTTGCCGCGGTCGGTGAGGGTGTGGGGCAGGAGGCCGTCCTCCTGCCCCACGACTGCAACCTTGCCCGCCTTCTGCGCGGGAAGGGGAGCGGCGGGGACGAGTTGTTCCTCGAACTCCAGCATCTCCTGTGCCGCGGCAACGGCGTCGAACCCGCGCGGAGCGTCGGCGGTGCTCATGAACGACGTCCTTCAAGGTGGAGCGGGCGCCGTGCACCCGCCGCGAGGGAAGCGGTGATCAGGTCTTCGATCCGGCGGGCCTGCCGGGGACGGGCTGTCAGGGCCGCGGCCAGCAGCAGCGCAGAGGCTTCGTCCTGCCCGAGGGCGCCGGCGCCGACCAGCCCCCCGGCGGTGTAGGCCGCCCGGTTCAGCTTCTCCGTGAAGCCGGCGCCCTCGGGAACGCGGGCGCAGCCCGCGACTTCCTGCAGAAGCGGGCCCAGCGTGCGCGCAGCTGCGCGGGGCCTGCGTCGGCCCGAGGTTGCGCTGACCGGGGCAGGGCTCTCGCCAGCTGCGGGGATCCGGTGGCCGGTGCGGGTCAGCTCGGAGGCGAGCCAAGTAGGCAGTGGGGCGGGCCGTCGGCCATCGCCGACGACTTGGTAGGTGCCGGCGGGAGTCCACGTGCCGGGCGCGACGATGTACCCGCCGTGGGCCCGGACGTCCACCTGCCAGGCCAGGGCGACCTTGGAGCTGGATCCGGTGGAGCATCGGAAGGCCGTGGTGCTGCAGTACCAGATGTGCAGGCCTCCCGAGGGCGTACGAACCCGCAACGTCGAGGTGTCGTGCGCCGGGTCGGGCTGGCCTCGGTAGGCGGCGAGCAGGGCGAGGGTGTCGTACCCGGAGGCCAGGCCTTCGAGGTTGACCTGCTCAGGGATCCGGATTCCCGGCAGAAGCAGCGACCGGTCGGGAACCGTGTCGGAGTGCGCGTCAACGTCGATGACGATCAGGTTCGCGGGACCGCAAGCGACGCCGACCCCGAAGTCCGGTCCCTCCTGCCACCACATGTCGACCAGCCGCGGGTCCGTGGTGGCAGCGTGGAAGCCATGGCAGTACCGGCCCTGTGCGATGCAGGCGCAGTCCTGCGGGTCGTCCCTGAGGTCGCGACAGCTCTTGCAGCTTCCCACGGGGGTCTTGCGGCCAGGGGCGAGAGGATGAACGGGCCAAGCCTGGGCCGCGCACCAGCGGGCCCCCGCGAGTCCGCGTACGGGCATCGCGGGGGCATCGCCGCTCTGCTCGATGTGCACGCTCTGTCCTTCGCTGGATCCCGGTCCCTGGTCGCAGCCGTGGGGAGCGGCCAGGGACCGGAGGGACCGAAGGGACTGAAATCTGGAATGGGCAGAGCCTAGCGTGAGCCGGTGGGGATCCCCGCCCTCGGCCCTTTGGTCACCACCTCAGGTCGTGGCCAGAAAGGGCACGTTGCCTGCACGTAAGCCGCTTTGCCCAGATTTGAGAGAGACCAAAGGGACTGACTTTCCGAACTCTCCGACTGTAGCGATCACCGGCGGCGTGTCTTCCGGACACGCCGCGCACTGGCCCGCTGTTCGAAGCTCAGTCCCTCCAGACCCTCCGGTCCCTGGGGGGGCGAAGGTGACCGGCCAGCCAGCCAGGGGCTGTACGGACTCTGTGTCAGGGCCCGGATTTCTTCGGTCCCTTCGATGTTTTCCCAGGTCAGAGGCCATTATGGCCGATGAACAGGGACTGGAGGGACTGGGATTCCCCATTATGAGCGGAACTTGATTACGTGAGGCAGTGACCCCTTTGTGCGCGGGCGCGTACGTAACCGACCCAGAGAAGGAGATCTGCTCATAATGGGGAATCCCAGTCCCTCCAGTCCCTGGAGCTGTAGTCAGATGTGCTTTGAACTGCAGAAATGCACAGGGACTGAACGTCTCCGAGGGTAGAGACCCAAGCCTGATCAGCGGTCCCTGACTCTGGCCGGCAGCAGGGACGAGGAGAACGCCGATTGCTGGTCCCTTCCGATCCGGACATCTTGGGTAGGGACCGAAGCTCTCCGTCGCTCCACCAGAAGACCTACCGCCCCGAGGCCTCCTGACAGGTAGCCCCGAGCTGGCGAAGCCCAGGCCGAGCGAGGAGCGTCTTGACGGTCTGTCCAGGGTCAAACTCCTCCCCCCGGCCGTCTGTGAGCGTTCCGGACCGCCGGAGAGCGCCGTCGAATAACGCTGGGGCGGTGCCGATGGTCACGGGAGGAACCCGTCGCGCTGTCCCCGCGCAGAACCTGCGGACGGTGTGTCCCCGTACGAGCCGCCGAGCGGGTGGCCGAAGTCGATCGATCAGGTGAACGCAGCGTCCGTTCGGCCCCATGATTTGGTACCGGAGCCGCACCTTCGCCATGATCCGGCCGACCCCCAACGTCGGCACGGCCTGGGCCGCGCCCCGACCAGGAAGCCCGGTGTGCGTCAGTCCGTCCACACTGGCACCTGGCGAGTGACCTCGACCGATGTCCGCACCGTGCCATGCCCGACCTGCGGTGTCCGCGCCGGCCACAACCGGTCAGGGCCAGCCGCCCTGACCGGGAACGCCCGCTCCCGCCGCTCCCCCGCCGACCCTCAGGTGCCCCGGGCCGCGGCCTCCGTCGTCTCCGCGACGACCAACGCGGTGAGCACCGCGACCTGCGGGTCCGTCTCCCCCACGGCCGCCAGGACCGCGTGACCGGGCCCAACCGGAACACCCTCGTGCGCCTCCCGCCCCGCTGCGGACAGCTCGGCGAATGCCGCCCGAAACCGCCCGACCACGTCGCCCTGGTGGTCGTCCTCCAGGTCGTGGAACGGCAGCAGGCAGGTCCACTCCAGGCTGTGCGCGCGCAGAACCTCCTGGCAAAACCCGGTAGTCAAGCACGCCCCCACAACGCAGCCCCTCCTCCACTACCGTGCGGTCAGACTGCTGACTCACCCATTGGGGAGTCCGCGCTGCCGTAGCCGCACCCGAGTCGCGGGGCGGGGCCCTGACGGGCGCCCGAGCCGTCGAACGCTTCGGCCAGACCCGGCCCGCTCACGCGTCAGGACCGGCAAGGGCCCTGAGGTGCCGCAGCCCGCAGCCGTTCGATCGGCAACCACAGCTCCAAGCCGGAGCCGGCGTGCGTAGCCGCACGGGCCCGACGGCGCCCCTGGCCCGGCAGCCACCCGTACGAGAAGGCCTCCAGTGCCGCTACGCTCCGTCAAGTGCGCGAAGCACGAAGTGACATGGCCGACAGGCGGAGGAGTCCCGGTGTTCCGAACACTGCTCAAGCAGTACGAAGAGAACCAGCAGCTCAAGCGTGACATCGCGCGCGAACAATGGGAAGTGGAGAAGCGCTTCCGCGAAGACGACCGCGAGGCCCAACAAGCAGTCCTCCAGGCAAACACGGTCGGTCTCGACGAGCACAACACCACGATGAAGCTCGCCGCCGGCGTCAGCTACCTCACCCTGGTGTGCCACGAGGACACCTGGACCTTCGTGGCGCGCTGCGCCTTCGGCCACTGGAAGGCCACCTGGACCAAGTGCACGCATGACCCCTCGGACTACCGTGGACCGAACACCGCGAGCGTGTACTCCGTGAAGTTCACGGTCTATCCCAACCTTCGGGAAGGGAGTGTCCAGAAATTGCAGGACGGTATGCAGTCCGTCAACCTCTCCGGTCACAATCTGACCAGGATCCTGGACACCCTGCGCACCGGATCCGCCGGACCAGACCTTGTCGACTCGGCACGGTGCCGGACGCTCTACTCGAAGTTCGCCCAGTTCGCCTCCACGGTCGACCCCGACGCCCTGCCCGGGCAGACCACCGGGATCGAGTTCCGCATCGACGACAGCGTGATCGTGGCCGGCACACCGGCATAACCTCCCAGGGCTGGCAGCCGGCCAGCCCGGGTTCCTCCCCTGGCCAGCACGCTCCCAAAAGGCTCAGCGGTGGGCTGTGCCACCTCAGCCGTTCCCCCGACCTTCGGTGCTTCCGCGCACTCGTCGCGATGTCGTCCTCGGCAACGTGGGCGAGGAACAGGTCGCAGGTGGGGGCTACCCGATGGTGGTCCTCGGGCTCTGCACATCGCCGTAGTAGTGGCCGTCGATCCACACTCCGGTCGAGATCACGTAGGTGCCCGCCGGCGCGGTCCACTCCGACCAGGACGAGCCGTAGCCCGGGTCGCGCCCGGCCCACACCGTGCCGGTCAGGTCGCCGGAGGAGGTGCAGCCGAAGTCGTGGGCCCAGGGCCCGTTGATGTTGTTGACGTTCAAGGCGTGCGCGCAATACGTCAGACCCTGGCCGGTGTAGTTCTGGAACCCGACCTGGGCCTCGATCGTGCGGCGGTCGTCCTGAACGTTGTAGCAGGAGTCCAGGTAGACGGAGCTGCCGTAGACGGCTGCGTACCGCCCGTGCGTGTTCGCGGAGCGACAGGCGTACGCGCTGTCGGCGTGGGCGCTGCCGGCGCTGATGGCCGTGCCGCTGACGGCGATGGCGCCGGCGACGGCTGCCTGGGTGAGACGTTCGGTGATCTTGCGCATGGTTCCCCCCTGGGGACGGCCCCGGAGCCGGGATACCCGACACCGGGGAGCTGCGGCAGGCGACCCGCGATCGGGCCGGCTGGGGACCAATCCTCGCGGCGGAGGCGTTGGGTCACCACGACGTTGACCCGACGTTGACGCGACACTTCCCGTCGCACGCCGAGGACGGCGTTGGTGGGGCAGTGTCGGCGGATCAGCGGAGGTGAGCGAACGGGTCGTAGCCGAGCGCGGCGATCCGGCTCTCGACGTGACGCAGTCCTGCGAGCGACTTTGCGATGTCCGGGTAGGGGAGCTTGAGGTGAGCGGCGGGCTGGGCGTTGAGGTACTCGGCCCGTGGGCAGACGTCCAGGTGCAGGCACGACTCCAGGCCCGTATTGCACACTCCACACAGCAGGCCGCGCACCAGGCCCGAGAAGTGATCATGATCAACGACCGCGCCGGGAAGGACACCACAGAGCTGGCACAGCGGCCCCATGACGTTAACCAGGTGGGCGCGCATCCTGCCTACCTTGCTCGCTGCCGGGAGCGGGGGCCACAGGTACGCCGGTGCGACGGGGCAGCGACTCGCAGCCGGTACGGTACCCGGCTCCCTGCCACCGGGCATCTCGTTGACCCGCCAGACCACGTCCATGTCCAAGACGTTTGGGTCCGTTACTGAGGCGGTGGCCGGCCTCAACGCCCGCCCGTCGTCGTCAGTCCACCACCGCGCCCGGAACAAGTGCCGCCAGCTGCCTTCCGAGTCCCGACGGCTACGGCCGAACTTGTGCTCCATCCAGGCCGGCCAGTGCGTCTCGTCGACGGAGCAGAGCATCGTGGTCTCACCACGAAGGTGGTAGCGCCCGTCGTCTCCCCGAACGGCAACAGCGGGAACCTCCGGCGTCGTCTGGCGGGCCTGACAGACGTCGCCGGGCCGGACCCGGCTCAGTGCGAGGGCGAGGGCGTCCGGATTCAAGGCCGAGCTCCAGACGAGGGCCATTCTTCGGTGTTCGGGGAAGTCCTCCAGCGTCAGATCGCCCTCGTGCCCTGCCGGTGTCCTCATGACCAATCCCCTCAGAAGGCCGCCCAAACGGTCAGCGGTCCATGCTCCACCACGCCAGCGACAGACCGTCCACCCCGGAGCCAGTTTCTTTCGTCGACGAAAACGCCCAAGCAGCGCCGGCCCACAGCCCGCCCGCACCGACCATGTCTTTCGTCGACGAAAGCGCCAGGGCCTGGTCGGTCGATCGCCCAGGGCCAGCTACAGCCGGACAACTGGAGCCGGACGAGACCAGGTGTGCCCGGACGGGACAGCTGAGCTGCCGCCGCACTCGGCCACCACGCATCCAGGCGGATTTCGTCAACGAAAGGGCCAGTTGCTCCGCCCTCTTCCGTGGGGAGTCCTGCCGATCCGCGGCGCCGTCAGAGGCGAACCCGCTAGCGTGGCGGAGCACGGCGGGGCCGCCCTGGCCGATATGTACCGAGCGTGCCGGTTAGGGTTCTCCTGATTCGAGATCCTCAGCGCCAGGAGTCAATTTCAGTGTCACGGCGAAGCAACCGCGGTACCGGACGAAACGCCAACAAGGACAACCCGCAGACGGAAGCGGCCTCAGCCAGCTCTGCGGACGAGCAGGAATCCGGCGACGCGCCCGTGACTTCGCCGGAGACATCGGCGACCGACGTTGACACGGATGCGCGGAACGAGAGCAAGACCCCTCGGCACGTCGTAAACGGTCAGCGCTTCCTGGCACCCCTGGAGCACGTCGCTCCGAACCCGGTCAACATCCGTGAGGAGTGGGAGTGGGAAGAGGACTCCTTCAAGGACCTGACCGAGAACATCGACGAGCTCGGCGTTCAGCAGGACCCGACCGTGATCTCGTACGCCGTCTTCGCTGAGAAGTACAAGGAGGAGGCGAAGACCCTCCCGGAGAACACCTACTGGGTCCTCGGCGCCGGTGAGCGCCGGTACAGGGCCGCGCTCGCCAACGGTGCCACCGAGCTGCCGATGGTGCTGCGTGATGACCAGATCGAGAAGATGGACGAGCTGATCTGGTCTGAGAACCAGAACCGGGCCGGGCTTCACCCGCTCCAGGAGGGCAGGCTCCTCCAGCGGTTCAAGGACCGTGGGCTGACCGCCGAGCAGATCCAGGCCAAGCTGGGCCGGCGGAACAAGGGCCTCAGCGAGGCTGCCATCTCCAAGAAGATCCGCCTCTACAACGAGGTCCCCGATGGCAAGGTGCGCACGGCCATCGGCCGTCGAGTGCTCGGCGTCGACCCCGCCTACCTGCTGCTGACCAAGTACGGGGCTGAGGGGATGGAGGTCGCCTACCAGCGGATGCGCGACCTCGAACTCATTGCGAAGGACCTCGTCGAACTGGACTTCCCCAAGCCGGCTCCGAAGGAACCGGCGCCTGAGCCGGAAACCGGCGCTGAACCTGAGACGGACACCTCCGACGCGCACGCCCCCCAGCGCCCGGGCCGCCCGGAAGCAGCAGACCAGCCGAACCCGGACCAGGGAAGCGATCGCGAGAAGCAGTCCACGGGCCGCATCCCCGCGCAGCCGGTGGACAACCCCTCCAAGCGCACCGGTCTCGACAAGGCGCCGGCGACGAAGGACGGCAAGCACGCCGAGGAGCTCCGTGAGGAGGCTGACGATCTTGCGCGCTTCAAGGCGGGAGCAGCGCTGCTGGCCTCCGAGCGCGACCCGGACGAGATCGTCGAGTCGGTCTTCATCGCGCTGATCAACAACGCCCCCGAGGCTGTGCAGCTCCGAGCGCAGGACCTCCTCGACGCGAGCGGGATCCCCCCGGCTGACGGCGTGCAGGAGCTCGCCCGTCGCGCCGAGGCCATCGCCGCTGCGGACGCCCAGATCCGTCTGGCCCGGCGTTCCGGCGGCTACGACGTCAACCACCTCCGCGGCCTCGTGCGCCACGGTTACGAGCCCACCCCGACCGAGAGCGACCTGCTGACGACGGCCACTCCGGTGGAGCAGGCATGAATCTGGAGATGCAGGACTGATGCGAAACCGCAGGTACCCCGACGGCCCCGTCGTGATCGGCTTTGCCAACGAGGGCGGCGGCACCCGCAAGACCAACGACTGTGTGAACGCCGCCGTCGAGCTCGCCCACCGAGGCTGGAACGTGTGGGTCGGGGACGGTGACCAGACCATGGCCGCCAGCACCTACTTGGGATACGGCGTTACCAACCGCAAGCACAACCCGAAGCGGGTCGATGCGATGGACGCCCGCCTGGCGCGGATGACGAACATCTACGACGTCCTCCACCGCCGGGCCACGCTGCTCGAAGCCACAGTGCCGGCCCGCCGCCGCACGGTGCCGGTCGAGGAGTGGGACGATCTGGCGGACGACCGCGACGAGTGCTTCGAGGAGATCCCCAACCTCCGCCTCGTCCTCGGGTCTCGGTCGATGGTTGATGCGAGCAACGACATCACGAATCCTCGCCACGGCAAGGGCGAGATGTGGCTCAGGAGCGCGATCAAGGCGGTGCCCAAGGGCACGGTCGACCTCATCTGCTGGGACTTCCGCGGCACCTTCGACATCCTGGAGTACTCCGAGATCGCCGCTTGCGACGCCATCATCGGCTGCGTCAAGCCGGACACCAAGGACGACGACACCCTGCACAACCTCACGAAGTTCATCGAGAAGGCCGAGGACCGGTACGAGTTCTCCGAAGGGTGCGCTGACCTGCGCTACGTCCTGATCAACGGCACCCAGCCCAAGAACCGCGGGTCGCACTTCGGTGAGATGGTGGCCGACATCCAGAGCTTCTACAAGCACCGGGTCCTGCCGACCATCTCGGAATCCGTCCTGGTCGGCGAGAGCGTCCGCTACCAGGAGCCCGTCCGCTACTACTGCGACTCCGAGGACGACAAGCCGGTGCAGGAGTTCAAGGCCGTCGCGGACGTGCTGGAGCCCCTGCTCAAGCGGTAGGCCAGAACACCATGGGCGGGCGCAGAGCCTCTGCGCCCGCCCAGTGCCGTCTCCAGGCCAGGCCCCGGGCCGGATGCGCTTTCGTCGACGAAACCTGCGGCTGCCAGACGGGCGCCCGACATCCCTGGCCCACACCGCGCCGGGAAGCACGCAGGTTTCGCCGACGAAACCCGGAGCCCCTCTGCCGGACGGGCGGGCCGGAGAAAAAGACATTGGTGTCCTGGGGAGTGTGTCAGGGGAGTAGCGTCTTCCACGAGCCCACCGGGAGGAGCACCGCGATGAGTACCGCAGCCCAGTACGCCGATCCAACACCCCCGCCCATGACCAACGTGCGCGAGGTGCGTGCCGCTCTGGCCGGCCTCGCCGCGCTGGGCGTGCCCACCGAGCTCGACCGGTTCGAGCAGGAGCTCGACGACGTCCCGCTGCACGAGTTCGAGGACTTCATCCAGCGGTACAAGACCTATGTCGAGGAGAACACCACCCCCGAGGCCGTGGCGGCACTCACCATGCCGGTGGCCACGTCGGCCGCCCAGCTGCGCCGCAAGTTGGCCGAGGCTGGCCGGTGACCAACTTCGCCGTCTTCTCCGACGAGGCTGAGAAGATTCTCCCCGGCCTCACACCGGCAGAGCTCCGCGCCGTCGAGCACGTCCGGGCGCAGCTGGAGTTGACCCCGAGGCTGGGGGAGCGCAGGCCGTCGTACGACCCGCAGGCCGAGGACTACGTGGTGCGCCTCGACCCCGAGGAGACCGGCGGGCGCGGGGTGAGCGTTCTGCACAGGCACCATCCGACGCTCGGGGCTAGCCTCATCACCTGGGTCATCGTCGGCCCGTAGCCCCGGCACGGCGCCGCCGAGCCAGGCCGGGCTCGGACCGGCTGACCGAGGAAGATCAGCTGTACGCTCCGCATCACCCCGATCTCAGAGGGTGCCGAAATGGCCCGCGCGGGGCTCCAAGCCCCCTGACCAGGTATGTACCGCACGCCCCGTCCGGGCCACATGAAAAACTGCCCCCCTGAGCACCAAACGCAAGGGGGAGAGTGTCGTGACACGACCGGTCCTGACCAAGGCCCACTGGGCGCTGATTACGCTCGTCGCCGTGGGCGCCACGATCGTGGCACTGATCGGCCTGGCTGGCTCCTACCTGGCGGTCCGCCAACTGGCAGCCGGCGTCGGCATGGGGACGTTCTCCTACGCCTTCCCGATCGGCGTGGACGTCGGCATCCTCGTCCTCCTCGCCCTGGACCTCGTCCTCACCTGGCTCCGCATCCCCTTCCCGCTGCTGCGCCCCACCGCCTGGGCCCTCACGGTGGCGACCATCGCGTTCAACGCCGCGGCGTCCTGGCCGGATCCGTTGGGTACCGGGATGCACGCCGTCATCCCGGTGCTCTTCATCATCATTTCGGAGGCGACGCGGCACGCGATCGCCCGCCTCGCGAAGCTCAGCTCCGATCGGACGATCGAGAGGATCCGGCTGATGCGCTGGCTGCTCGCTCCCCGTCGGACCTGGGCGATGTGGCGGCGGATGCAGTTGTGGGAGATCCGGCGTGTGGACGACGCCGTTCGGCTGGAGCAGGATCGGCTCATCTACCTCGCCCTGTTGAAGGACGCTCGGGTCGGCCCGGATGAGAAGCTGCCGGCCGCCGCGCGCCTGCCAGTGGATCTACTTGAGCTGGGCGTGCCGATACAGATCACCTACGAAGACGGCCTCGCGGCCGCTGGCGTCGCCACCCAGCCGATGGACCGGATCTTTGCCGCGCGAGCAGCCGCCGACGGCCAGCCGAAGCCGCAGCCCGAGGGCGCGGCCCAGCTGCCGACGGTCGCGGGCCCGCGCAAGGAGCTGTCCGCAGCGGACGGTGAGATACCGTCCGCTGCTGCGGTGGCATGGGCGGGGCCGGTGCGGGCGCAGCAGGAGAGCGTTGCGGGCCCGGCGTACGGTCAGCCGACCGCTTTGCGGGAGCCCGTCGCGCAGTCCTTTGCGGATGCGGGACACGGCGGCGAGGTCTTTGCGGATGCGGGACATCTCGTTCCGCAAAGCCCGGCTTCTGCGCACGTACTTTCCGAGACTTCACAGGTCAGCGCCCTTGCGGGAGGCTTTGCGGGGACGGCTCCGGCGCCGGTGCATGCGGTGCGGGCCGAGCCGGAGGTGGACCTGACGGCGACGTACGGGCAGCCGGATGCCCTGGACGCCCGCACTGCTCTTGCGGATGCGGGACGGCCCGAGGCGCCGATGCGAGAAAACCCTGCGGCCCTTGCGGAGACCACCCGCACCGAGGGAGCCGCGCCCGCTTCCGGCCTGGTCGAGAACGACCTGCCGAAGCTCGACCCCGCCCTGGCCGACCAGGCGCTCAACGCGGGGATCCCCTCGAAGTGGACCATCGGCTTTGCCGCCTGGGTCGCTGAGCACGGACGCTACCCCGAGCCGGAGGAACTCCGTCAGCACCTCTTCCAGCACCCCTACAACCTCCGGGCCCGGGGCAAGGAAGACCAGCCGGTGAGCCTGCGCAGCGTCGAGCGCTACTACAACGACCTCAAGGACCTTCTCCCGCTGACCACCCAGGAGGACCAGGAGCAGCTCCAGCTGGAGAGCACCGGGGTTTGACCCTCTCCCCACGATGACGGTCCGGCACTCGTAGGTGCCGGACCGTTTCGCTGCCCTCCGGCGCACCAGCCGGTCAGTGGCCGGCTTCCGCCGCGTAGCGCCGGAGCAGGTCCTGGCCGGCTGGGCCGGAGAGCGCGGGTACGAGCGCGGCGTCGGCCACGATGGTGTGCTCCGCCAGCGGTACGAACCCGGCGGTGCGCAGCGAGGCCATCAGGGACTGGCAGTCCTGGCCGCCGCGCATGAAGGACGGCGCGGTCGCCACGACCGCGGGGCCGCCGATCCGGGCCAGGAGCTCACCCAGCAGCAGGACGTCGAGGCCGGTGCCGGCCCAGGGTTCGTTGACCGACACGTGGCTGAGGAGCACCAGGTCGCCGAGATCGGTGCGCGGCCCCTTGCCCAAAGCCTCCCGTACGGCGGGGACGAGGCGGCTGCGGCCGCCCCGGCGGGTGAACGCGGACCCGAGCACCGCCTCGGCCAGCTCCGCCTCCAGGACTTCCGCCTGCTGCACCGCTGCGAGGACGCCGACGTCCACCGCGCCCCGCTCCAGGCGGATCCGGTGGACGGCCACCACCCCCACCTGGTCGTGAGCCGCCGACCACTGATGCGGGTCCTCCCCCTCGGCCAGGAACCGCACGTTGAGCCGGTGCCGCTCCTGCCTTTCTCCTCGACCGACGGGGGCGCCGATCTCGCTGGTTACGGTGAGATGAAGGCGTGCCGGGTCGCCAGGAATGGCCGCCGGCGCCGACGGGGCGGGCACGGTGTCGCTCACGCTGCTCCTCTGGCGCGTCCTGGGCCTGGCTGAGCGCAGCATCGCAGATCACCCGGCTTCGGACACATCGCTGCTGGTCAGATGCCACAACCCGCAAACTGGGCACGGGTACGGGCGCAGCGGCGGGTTCTTGTCACCGCGCTTCCACTGGTGACGGAGCGCGTCGGCCTCTGTGACGTAGACCGCCTTTCGCAGACACACCGACCCGGCCGGCCCGAACTCGTCTAGCCGGGTCGCCTCCAGGTCGACGGGGAGGCGCTGCGGTAGCTGGCCCAAGGCCTGCCCGATGAATCGCTGGCCCTTACGTCGCTGCTCTGCGGGTAGGCCGATGACCGCTGCTGCGGCTGCTGTCAGTGGGCCTTCCTCCACGCGCAGACGGGTACGCCGAACCAGCGACTGGAGGACTCCCAGCTGCGGAACCTTTCGGGCCGCCGCGACCTGGCCCATCTCGGTGTTCCGCAAGAACCCGAGGAGCGCCCGGCCGGGGAAAAGGGTTCGGGCCGGGACTCGCAGCTGCCGCTTGGCGCCGCCGTGGCCTTCGTATCCCAGCACCCACCACATGGTGGGCGCGCCGTTGAACTGTTCCGGGACCGCGCGGATACAGGACTCGGGTGCGTAGCCCGTCGCAAGGCCTTCCACGACCTGCTCGATCCAACGGCCATCACGCACCTGTAGCCGTCCGCATCGCGTGCAGCGGAGGCCCTTCGGATGCTGCCCGCACCGTGCTGTCGTCGGCTCGTCAAGGAGAGCGCGTTCGTCCTCCCAGTGGCTGAGCGCCTCGATCATCGCCCGTGCCAGCAGCTGCCGGTTCGCCTCTGCCAGCGCCATGTCAATGCGCCGCGCCGGCTGTATGGGTTCACCGGCGCGGTGGGCCACCCGCAGTCCGAACCGGGCCACCGCGTACCGCACGATGTCGGGCACCGCAACGGACTGTGTTGCACACGCCAGAGCCACGTGCTGGCCTTCCCAGGCCAAGTCGCGCATGACAGCCACTTCCAGGACCTTCTCGGGCGGGAGCTCCAACGGGTGTCGGGCCGTGAACTGCAGGACCTGGCCGTCCACGGTCGCTTCCAGCATCATTGCGCCGGCGATGGCGCCTTCTGGGTGCTTGCCGCCGTGCACCGCCGCGTGCCTGAGCAGGAGCTGCCGAGCCCACCGGTGGAACGCCCGCTGCTGCTGCGTCTGCTGTTCCGCCGAGACTCCTGGGGGGTGTCGGACCAGCTGCACCTTGCACTGTGCGAGCAGCAGGGCCCGTCCTGTCGCCCAGCTGATCCCGGCATCCCGTGCGATGACTGAAAGTGCACGTTCGGCCGGGCCGCTGGTCGTGTTCGCCATCACGGAACTGATCAGCTCGGCGGCGGTGATCGGGCTCCTGGTGACCGTCGACAGCATGAACTCTCCGTCGCCGGTGTCTACGCGAAGTCCCCAACGGCAGGGCTCAGCGATAGTCTCTGGGCCCAGGTCCACCACCCCTGCCGGCTTCGGCGCGCCGGGCTGGTCGAGCAGCCCCAGTACCCACAGGCGAAATGCCCTTGCGTTCTCAGATACCTCCGGGTCCAGCTCCGCCGGTTCGACCGGGTTCCGGAGTACCTCCGTCTGACAGGCCGCCAAGATCGCCGGCATGACGCGGTGCCACCGCATGCGGTGCAGCCGACGGATCTCCAGGGAAAGGCTCTCCCCTTCGGGGCCAGACCGGCTGTTGGCCATCGCGTGCCCGATCAGCTGACCTCGGGTCTGGGGTTCCACCGTCGTGTGCGACAACGTGAAGGGTCCCGCGCTGGTAGCGATCCGCACACCCCAGTGGCCGGGCGCCAGCAGCTCATCCGACCCGGCATCCTGCGGATTCGGAGTGTGCGGGTCGTCGCTCAATCCCCGGGGCTCCGTTCCTCCCACCATGCGGTCCAACATAGCCCCTTCGAAGGAGATAACCAAGGTGATCCCATTTGCCTCTCGCGAAAGGGAACACTACGGTTAACCCATGCCTGATGACGAGGTGTGCCCACAATCCGGCGCGAGCGAGACCGACCGCCTAGAGCTGGCCATTGACGAACTGACCGCCGTCTTCGCGCGTGAGCTGGGCAGGAGCGAAGGCGGCCAACGAGACGGGCCCATCGACCCGTACGACGGCAGCAACGCAACCGAAGCCGAACGCCTCGCCTACCTACGCGTCCTCAAGCACGCCACCGGGCACCTCTCCAGTCGAACCGACCAGACCGCACTCGGACTCCTAGACAGCGGCACCCCCCTGGAGGACGTCGCCCAAGCCCTCGGTGTGGGAGTCCCCGCCGTGCGCAAGCGGTTCGGCGCCGCCCGCCAGGGCGAGCGAGTCGCGGTCGTCATCTCGCGGCGCGATCGGGTACGGCATGACGAGAGCGACCCCCGGGGAAGCTTCGGCGAGGTCGGCGGACAGGCGCAGTACGCGAGCGACCGAGGGGTCTGGCCCATCGGCGCCGGCGTGCGAGCGGAGGCCGAGTTCGCCATCGTCGCCGTGGACGGAGTCGTCCGACGCGTCTACCGGATCGACCCCGACGGATGGCGCGAGCACTCGTCCCGACTTTGGGAGTTCACGGCCTTCGGCGACGTGCCGCTCACCCAAACCGAGATCCGCCAGGCCCAGATCACGGGCGATCTTCCCCTTGTACCGGGCGACGCCTGTCCCACCCGAGTTGGCGGAGCCTACCGGCCCTACCGGTTCCACCCGACCGTCACCTCGACGCCGACCGGGGAGCAGCAGTAGTGGAGTACACCGACGTCCAGCAGCGAGACCTGATCCGGAAGCGGAAGCTGAGCGAGGCCCAGCAGCTGGCCTTGGTCCAGGCCCTCAGCCACCCCCGCCGGGCCGTGCCCATGTACTCGGCTAAGACCGGCGAAGTCCTCAAGCGTCACCGCCTGGTCAAATTCGCCCCTCCCGCCGACGGCCGCAGCGCCGAATGGCGCCTCAACGACGAAGGTGTCGAAGTGGCCCGTCGCCTTGCGGGTGCCATCGGCGGGGAAGTCGCACCGAACCAGACCGCACCCCAGGACGCCCCACCGGACCGGGCTGACGATGAACTTGCCACCCTGCGGACCATCGAGAGCCGACTTCGTGCCTACGCCGATGAGCTCGAATCGAGTGCGACCCCCGAACGACTGGAGTCCACCGCTGTTGTTGCCCGGGTCTGGGCCATCCTGGGCGACACCGGGGCACGGCCGGTCCCTACGGACACCGAATGGACCGGCTGGCGCGCGGGCATCCTGCTGGCCCTTCCCGACGGGGCCGACAAGCTCCTGCGCCTGGCCGTCCACGGAGACGGGTGGGCGGAACGAGACGCTCGGGACCGGGATGGCCAGCCCTTTCCCACCATCAAAGCACTCCGGCAGGCCCTTGCCCGCGGCAGTCGGCTCCGATGCTGGCCGGCAGACATCGCCGAACCACTGACCCCTGTCTACGAGCGCAGCGCCCAGCGACGTCTGCTCGGCTACCGGATGCCTGCGGAGCTGGTGCCCGTCTTCCGGGCTGCCTTGGCTGAGGCCAGCGGAGCCAGCGCCTCGTCACCCCCGTAACTGTTCGACACCGGAGTTCACATCGCCGAGATTCGGCAGGCCCAGCTCGCGGGTGACCTGCCCCTGGTCCCGGGCGACGCCTGTCCTACCTGGGCCGGCGGGGCCTACCGGCCGCCCCGCTTCCACCCGACCCCGACCCGGACCCCGACGCCGCACGGGGAACTGCAGTAGGTCGTGCCGGCAAGGACCAGCGGCAGGCCCCGATCCACAGTTGGCGCCACCGAAGACCAAGGAGCAAGCACAATGGCCGGTTCCGTTCCCGACGCCGTCGGCTACATCTGCGCCGTCACCCTCACATGGGAGACGCAGACCCAGACGCTGATGCCTGACGGCCACACAACTCGTTACAGGACCCAGGGGTGGGTTGCCACCTCTTTCCCCCGCTTCGGCGTGGACCCGCGGTCGGACCGTGAGCGGCTGACCCAGGACGTGATCAGCGGTGCGCGGGAGAGCCTCGGAGCCCCCCACGACGCGGCCGTGGCGTTCCTCTCCCTGGAGCCGAAGGACCTCGGAATCACTGGAACCGACCCGGTCGAGTACCTCTGTACAGTGACACTCGCCTGGTACGAGGTTATGCGGCCGGACGGTTACCAGGGTTCGCAGTTGATGCAGGCCACCTCCTCTTCCCGCGTCAGCGTGGATCCCCGGTGGGACCGTGAGCGGCTGACCCAGGACGTGATCAGCGGTGCGCGGGAGAGTCTCGGAGCCCCCCACGACGCGGCCGTCGTGTTCCTGTCCATGGAACCGAACGACCTCGGCTTGGGACGCCCCTACGGCTCGGCGCCGGTCGCCTGAGCGGGGAAGGATCCACCGGCTCCGGCTCGCTGGCGCCTGATCACCGAAACGGCCGACTAGACAGGTCGGGCGGGACCTGGGGCCGGGCAGCGCCGTCGCACCGGACCGCGACGGTGCACCGCGCAATGACGGCGGCCGCCGAGACGATCCGACCCGGGTCGGCCTGCAGTGATGGACACCAGCAGGAGACCGATGATCAGGCCAGGACCTGGCACCACCCCGTGGTCCCCGACCGGCTCACGTTCGTATCGTCGGCCGTCGGTAGAGTCCGGGCTATGACCACACCGAGGGGAGTCCGGGTCGACCACGGATCGATCGAGCTGGACCTGGAGGTGCGCGGCTTCGACGGTTGCCAGATCGAGTACGTGCCGGAACAACAGAACACTGGGGGAGAGGCCGAGCTGCTGGACGCGGTCCAGGCGGCGGTCAACGCGGCCAACGGCGGCGGGAGGGGGGAGACGATGTGGGGCCAAGGCCCCGTTCTCACCTTGGCCGGCGCCGGTGTCTCGCTCAAGGACTACTGGGGGCCCGACTCCCTGACCGCCTGGCTCCTCGCCTTCGCCCGAGCACTCGAAGCACACGGGCTCGCCGGTCGGGTCGCCGCCACCCCTGCGGTGATGCCACCGCGCTGGTTCCGATTCGGCGCCGGGCCCCGGGCTGGCGCCTTCCTCGCCCTGAAACAGCCCCTCACCGAGCGGCCCTTCGCCGAGGACTGGTGCCGAGACGCCGACGCCTGGGCACGACTTGGCGGTGGACAGGTCCACCTCGCCGCCGGAGCCGTACTCCAGCGCGGCCCCTCCACCGACATAGCCCGGCACCTCGCGCGCTCCCTCAGTAACACCCACACCTCCCTCGCCTACCTCGACGAGGACCGCACCCGGGCCTCCAGGGTGTGGGCGCAGGACGACGGCCTGGCCGTCATCCAGGTCTACGACCCGGCCGCCGGATGGGAAGCCCTGGTGGAGCGGGCCCGGCACGCCGTTCTGAGCAACGCGGCTCGGGCCCGGCTCGCCTTCGTCGACATGACCCAGAGCTGGTCCTACGGCTGGCAGGACCGCGGCCGTGAGCTGCCCACCGTCCCCGTCCACGCCGTGTCCCGCAACGACCCGCTGTGGGCCCGGCGCCTGCCCGACGTTCACGCCATCCAGCTGCTGACCGGCCGCCACCTCGACCGGGTGCACGACCTGTCCGGCTGGGACGTCACCGAGATCCACCCAGGCCGATGGCTCGTTGAGACCCGCGACCTCGCCGCCTGGTGCGCGCCGGGTGGCCCACCGGAGGACATGCTCGTGCGGGCCCGTGCCGACTTCGGAGCCGCGATCGTCACGGAGCGGGATCTGCGGTGACCCGCCAGCCGGGCGGACCGGCTGCGAGCGGGCCTCCCCATGCGTCTGCCGATAGCGCGCCGGGCCGAGCCACTGTCACGGCCCGTGCTGGCGCCGTCGGGTGCGGTGGCTCCCGACGGCGCCGTTCGCCACCACTTTCCTGGCCGCGCCCAACTCAGCACCTCGCTCCGTCCTGCTGCCCGTTGTTCCCGGCGAGCCGGACTTCTCCGATCAGCGCAAGCGCCAGGGCCCGGCTGGAGGTCTTCCGGCCGGGCCCTGCACAGGTGAGGGCGGGGGTCAGCGGACCTGGGCAGTGGGCTTGGCGGTGAGTCTGGCGATCAGCTGCTCCGTCTCGTCCTGGAGCATCCCGTCCCACCCCATCTCGACGGTCATCTGCCGGACCTGGTCGATGACAGCGCGCACCCCGGCCTGGTTGCCCGCCCGCTGCTCGATCCGCATCCAGCTCCGATAGAGCACCTCGGCGGCCGGCTCGACGTCGAGTCCCACGGCCACGGCCCGCCGGGCTGCCTCGATGTCGAGGATCTCGTTCTGGATGCGCAGTGTGGCCACGGCGTGGGCGGTGTCCACGATTTGGCCGACCATGGTCTGGACGAGCGGTGCAGCCCAGGTGTGGGCGCCGGCTCCGCCGAATGGCCTGCCACGGACGAGATCGAGCGCGGCTTCAAGGTCCAGGACCCCGGCCGCATTGTGGGGCAGGCCGCGCTGGGCGAGGTAGCTGAACGTGGCGTAGTCGCAGGTCACCTCCTCGCTCAGGACGTACTGCTCGACGCCCTTCGGCTTGGGCCGCAGGTAGGCCTCGCCGTTGGAATCGACGCCCAGCCGACGCCGCAGGCGCGACATGTGGGTGTCCATCGTCGACTGCGTCCACGGGCTGACGGGGTCCATGTTGTTGGCGATCGCGCCGTAGCCCCGGTCGGACTTGAAGAGCAGCAGCGCCGCCAGCAGCACCAGCTTCGGCTGGATCGGCGCGTCACCGATCCCGGTGATCCGCAGCGGCCCCAGCACCTGCACCTGCGGAGCGGACCCGGCGGCCGGAACGGGGGCATCGCCTTCGCGGACCACGCTTACCCGCGGCGGAACCTTCGTCAGCACGGGTGCGGCAGCCTCGACCGAGGCTTCTTCCGCAGGGGAGCCGGCTGTGTCCACCGGGCCTTCGGCCTGGGCGGGGACGCTCTCCTCGGCCTGGCCGACGGCGTCCGCCCGGAGCGGCGGCGCGGCCTCCGGTGCCGGGAGGGCGTCGGTGGCCTGGATGGGGACGGTGACGGCGAGCACGGTCTCCTCCCCGGCTGCCTCCACCGCCATGTCCTCTTGCCGCTCGTCCTTGGACGTCGTCCTCACCTCTTCCTGGGTGGCCAGCGGGGACAGGTGGCGGCGGGGAGCAGTGTTGCCCTTGGTCAGGGAGGAGGGGCCGAAGGCCTTGCGGTCGGGGTCGGGGACCAGGGCCCACGCTCCCTCGGCCGAGGTGGCGGGTTGCGCCGCGGTGGTCAGGTCGGCGGTCAGCTGCCGGTAGACCTCGTCGCTGACGCGCTGCAGCACGACCTCGGCGTCCAGCGACTCAAGCGACTGGAGCTCGGTCACGAGGTTCGCATCCAGGACCTCGGCGTCCGGGAAGAGGTCCCGGGCCTGGCCGGCCGCTGGCAGGATCGCTGCGACGCGCACCTCGGCGGGGACCTTGCCAATGACGTCTGCGAACTCGTACAGCTCGTCCGGCGACGGGACGGTACTGCACACCACCATCCAGGGCAGCGGCCGCTCGCCGCCCTCGTGCTCGGCCTGGTGGAGCTCGACCATCACCCGTGCCAGGTCGGCGGTGGCGGTGGCCAGGCGCGGGACGAACATGGTGCGGCATGCGGGCAGGAGCTGCTGCAGTTCCAGGCCGAACCCGGCGGTCATGATCTCGGTGTGGTCGGACCACAGCGCGGTGCCGGCCTCCATCGCGATGCCGCGAGCGACTTCGCGCACGTTCTGCTCGTCGCCGTCCAGGAGCAGCACGCGGGCCTGGTGAAGGTCCGCCAGCAGCAGGGTGTTGTCCTCGGCGGTGCCGATGGTGGCCAGGCCCGGGTAGGGGGCGGGGACGGTGCGGGCCTCCTCGGCGTCCAGCAGGACGGCGCGGTCGCCGCGCACGCCCCACCACCCGCCCGGCCGGTCGTTGAACGGGGTGAGCGCCTCGGCGTCGGTGTCCTCGACCAGGATCTCGACCCGGTCCTGCTGGACTCGCGCGCCGACGATCTGCGGCAGGTCCTCGGGGTGGTGATGGGCGAGAGTGCGCAGCGCGCGGTCGAGCAGGTCGACCAGGACGGGGGAGGAGGTGCGGTCGAGCACCATCTCGGCCTGGCTGGTCTCCTGCGGCACGGCGATCTGCTCCCCGGGTCGGCGCTCGCGCTGCTGGGCTCGGCGGCGGGCAGCGATGACCGCCAGGGCGCCCGCGCCGAGGAGGGCGGCGACCCCGCCGATGCCCTGCTGGACGGAGAGCGGTGACCGGGCGTCGTCGGTCGTGGCCTCGACCGGTTCCGCGGACTGGGATGCAGCCGTGGGTGTCGTCGGGGCAGCGGGGGCGGCGGCCGCTGGAGAGGCGGGCTCGGAGGCGTCCGGCGCAGACCGGTTCGGTGTGGGCGAGGGTGTGTCTGCCGTCGCCGGGGCACTCGTGGTGGCCGCGGGAGCGGGGACGTCGGCAGCGGGCGCAGGAGCCGGCTCTTGTGCGGGGGTGGCCGGTGCTGCCGTGGCCGGTCCCGGGATCACGATGACGTCGCCGGGAAACAGCTGGTCGGCGTCGGTGAGGTGACGCCCGCCCGGTTGGCGGACCTCTTTCGACGCCTCCAGCAGCTGCGGGTACTTGTCGCCATCGCCGAGTTCCTTCTCGGCGAGCGCGGAGAGGGTGTCACCGGACTGGACGGTCACGGTGTGTCCGGCGGGTGGGACGGTCTCCGGGGCGGGCGCGGGTGCCGTGGGTTCCGGGGTCTCGCGTGCTTCGGCGGGCAGGTGCAGGACCGTACCGGGCTGGAGCAGGTCGCCGGTCTTGATCTGCGGGTTGAGGTCGGCGATGTCGTGCCAGCGGGTGCCGCTGCCGAGGTAGTGCTGGGCGAGGTCCCACAGGGTGTCCCCGGCGACGACGTGGTGGACCGGACCGGTCTGGGCGTCTGGGGCCGTTGCCGGGGAAGAGGTGGCGGTCGTACTCGCGCCGACCGCGGCGGGCGCGGTGACGGAGACCGGGGCGGCGGATGCGGTCTGCGGGGCGGCGAACGCGGCACCGGCGGGCAGGAGCATCGCCACTCCCGCCACCAGGGTGGCGGCCAGGCGCTGGGTGGCGCCGAGAGCCCGTACGCGCGGCGCACGGCGGTGGCGCAGCAGCGCGGCGACCTCGACCAGGGTGGAAGCGGCGAAGGACAGCCAGCCGGCCCAGCCGAGGAGGGTGAGCGCGCCCAGGAAGAGGCTGCCGCTGTCCGGGGCGGTCAGCGCGGCGGTGACGTCGCCCCAGCCCGGCACCTGGTGGGGCAGGGTGCCGACCTGCCACAGCAGTACCGGCACGACGACGAGCAGCGCGGCCAGGACGGCGAGGGCGGCCACCCCCTTGAGGGCGGCGGTGAGGCGGGAAGCGGTACGGCGGGGCATAAGGGGGTCAGCCTCCCTGGACGATCAGCGTGGCGCTGCCGTGGCCGGTGACGGTCATGTCGCCGGGCCAGAAGTAGGGGTGGTAGGTCTCGGTGACGGAGACGTTGATCGAACCGTCGCCACCCCAGGTCACTGTGCCAGCGACGCCGGCGCTGCGGAGGTAGGCGGCGGCGGCGCGCTGCGCGGCGTTGTGGTCGATGGCGACGCCGCCTCCGGAGATGGCCTGCCCGGCGTTGACGGCCTGCGCGCCGGAGCGGGCGGCTTCCTGGGCGGCGGCCTCGGCGTGGTTGAGGGCGCGGAGCTTGCCGGCGCCGTCGATGACGAAGGCGATCAGCAGCATGATGGTGGCCGTGGCGACGGCCACGAACAGGGTGATGCTGCCCCGGTCGCCTGCGGCGCGGCGGCGGGCGAGGAGGCGGCGCAGACCGGCCGGCCGGGACGGGCGGGGCGTCATGCTGTGGGCCTTCCGCGGTAGGCGTCGATCGAGGACGTGAAGTCGCTGCTGGCCGTGGTGCTGCCGGGCAGGCCCGGGAAGGCGACGTCGGACAGGGAGACGGTGCAGCGCACGCTCACCGTGACGGAGGACGGCGTGCCCAGCGGGGCCTGGAATCCGGAGGTGGGCACGGTCACCGACAGGCCGGTGCAGGTGAGGCCCTGGTCCTGGAAGGTCTGGCGGGCGACGCGCTGCGCCGCGGTGCGGGCGGAGGCGGCGTCGCGTTCGAGGGAGGCGGCCCGGGCCGCGTTGCGGGCGGCGTCGTCGACGACGTTGCGGGCGAGGTGGACGCGGCCGGCGGCCACGATGACGACGAGCATCCCGAGCAGCACCGGGGCGAGGATGGCGAGTTCCAGGCTGACGCTGCCCCGGTCACCGCGACGGCGGCGCAGGCGCCGGGCGGCCGAGGGGAGGCGGTGGAGGAGGTTCACGGGGCGGTCACCCGCTCGCGCGGGGCCGAGGCGTGCTGGTGCACCGGCAGGCTGAGCCCGGGGATCCAGGTGGCCACCGTCCCGGTCACGTCGATGCGCACGGTCTGGCCGTCGCTGCCGGAAACCGAGCGGCCGCTGACGGAGGTTCCGGCCCGGTCCAGGAAGTCCTGGGCCGCTGCGGTGCCCTGGCCGAGTGTCGCGCCCTGGATGCGGGCGCGTTCGACGCCGCGCTGGGCGGCGGACAGGGCGACGCCGCGGGCGTGGTACCAGAGCCCGGCCTGGATGATCACGAAGATCACCGTCATCACGGCGGGGAAGAGGATGGCGAGTTCGAGGGAGACCGCGCCGCGGTCCCCGCCGGGCCCGCGGCGTCGCGGCCTTCGGCGGGCCCGGGGGGCCGGGCGTGGTGTGGACATGGACTGACAGCTCCTGTGGGAGGACCGAATGCGGCCGACGGGTGCGGGGCCGCGCTACTTGATCGCCGCCTCCTTCTCGGTCAGCTTCGTGGCAATGAAGGTGCCCAGGCCGATTGCGGCCAGGACCAGCGCGCCGATGATGATCGCGGCCTCGATGGACATGCCGCCGTAGTCGCTGCGCGTACGGGCGTCCCGCAGTCTGTACAGCTGGTAACGGATGCGGGTGAGGAAGGCCTGGATGACGGGGTCGGCCGAGGCCGCCTTCTCGAAGTCGGGCATGACGGACGTCCTTTCGGAAGAGGGATGACAGAAACGGGGCGCCGCTCAGGCGGACATGATCTGCGCGACGGCGGGATAGCCCATGTAGAGCGACATGATCAGCAGGAGGGCCGTCACGGGGACGATCATCTTCTCCGAGGTGATGTTCGCCCTGGCGCGCTCCTCGGCCAGCAGGGTGCCGCGCAGACTGGACGCCTGCGCCTCCAGCGTCGTGTAGACGGAGGCGCCCTCCTCGCCGGCGATGGCCATGATGTCGGCCGGGGCGCCGAGCTCGGGAACGCCGAGCTCCTCGCTGAGCTGGCGCAGGCCGTCCCACGGCGAGACCCCGCTCAGCTCGGCACGCAGGAGGGTGTCCCGCAGCCGGACGAACACCCAGCCGTCGCCCAGCAGCGCGGCCTTGCGCAGCGCCTCGCTCGGCCCGGCGTCGGCCGCGCGCTCCAGGCACACCAGCTCCAGGTAGGAGGCGATGCCGAACCGGAACGCCCTGCGGGCCTCGCCCGCCTCCTCCTTCACGTTCAGGTCGGGCACCATCCACATCACCGCGGCCAGCCCCAGGGACACCAGGGCCGGCACCGCGAAGGGCAGCGAACCGCCCGCTAGCGCGATGACGGCCGGCACCAGCGCCGGGAACAGCAGCCCCAGCAGCGCGAACCCGACCTTCTGGCCGACGTGGGAGGCCGGGGTACGCCCCAGCAGCTCCAGGTCGCGGCGCGGCAGCCGGAACGGACCTTCACCGACCTGGCCGAGCAGCCGGGCGCCGATGCGCTCCAAAGCGGAGTCGGCGCTGCGCATCGGCCGCGGGTCGAAGTTCTCCAGCCGGCGGGCGTCCATGCGGCGCAGCACGTCGCTCAGATCGGGGCGGGTGCGGGTGGCACCGGCGATGGTGACGGCGACGCCCAGGCCGGTGACGGCTCCGGCGGCGATGGCGGGTGCGGCGGCGATCACCGGCTGTCCTCCTGTCGGTCGTCGTCCGGGGCGGCGAGGATCCGCGGTGCCGGCTTGGTCAGGGACATGCGGCGCATCCAGACCAGGACCGCGCCGAACGCGGCCGCCAGGGCGAGGAGGTAGAGGTGCCCGAACGGTGTGCTGTAGGGCTGGACGTACTTGCCGGACAGGACGGAGAGGCCGAACACCCCCAGGCAGATCAGGGCGACCCACCGGGCGTTGGCCCTCGGCTTCTCCCGGTCGGCCTCGACGGTCTCGCGCATCCGCACCTCCTCACCGACCTGGTCGGCGAGCTTCTCCAGCGCCCGGCCCAGGCCCGCGCCGCGGTCCTCGACGTGGCCCATCATCAGCAGCGCGACGGCGTCGGCGGTCGCGTCGTTCATCTCGTGCCCGAAGGCCCGGTAGGCCTCCTGCGGGCGCCAGCCGGACCCGAGACGGGCCGTCAGCCGCGAGATCTCCGGCACCAGCTCGGGCGGGGTGCTGCGCAGGCTCGCGGTGACCGCCGCCTCCAACGAGGTTCCGGCGGTGTGGATGTTGCTCAACCGGCGGACCCACTGTTCGAGGGCTTTCAGCCGCTTGATCTGCCGCGTGCTGCCGCGCCCTGGCTGGAGGATCCACGGCATGCCCAGGGCCGCGGCGGTCGTCAGCAGACCGCCCAGCAGCCAGGAGGAGACCAGCCACACCGCGAGCCCCGCGACCACGGAGGCACCGAGAACCAGCCGTCCGCGCCCGCGCAGCCCGGTGGCCCCGGCCCGCAGGCGCCGTTGCAGCGCCCCCTCGGGCCGGGCCTTCGGCGCGGTGCCGGTCCCGACGAACCCCGCCACGGCCACGACGACGCCCAGCACCGTGACGGAGCCGCCGACGCCTGCGACCAGAACCTCCGGCGTGATGGTCACAGCGCCGTCACCGTCCTCAGCTGCTGCTTCCAGGCGCCCCACGGCTGGTGGAGGAGTGTCGGGTCGAGGCCGGCGCGTACGAGGTCGCCGATGCACTGGGGGAGCATGTGCGGGACGGCCCTCGGTTCCCGGTGGCCGCCGGGGTCCTGGCGCGGGCCGAAGATGGTCTGGCGGGAGGGGATCCCGCGCTCGCCGACGCCGGTGATCTCGACGATCTGGGAGACGAAGCGGTGGCGGCTGCCGCCGATCGCGGTCTCGTCGACGAGGCGCACGTAGACGATGAAGTCCAGGCTGAGGGCGATCTTGCGGTAGGCCGACCGGTCGGTGAGCCCGGCCTCCTCGACCAGCTCGACGAGGCGCTCGATGACCATCTCCGCGCTCTTGGCGTGGATGGTCGCCATGCTCCCGCCGTCGCCGCTGTTGAAGGCGCGCAGCATCGGCAGCGCCTCGGCGCCGCGGACCTCGCCGACCAGGACCCGGCGCAGCGACATCCGCAGGCTCTGCTCGAACAGCTCGCTGAGGGTGATCTCGCCGACCGGCCGGCCGTCGGGCCCGCGTTCGCCGTTGCCCTCGCGGGCTTCGAGCGCCACGACCTCGGGGGCCTCGGGGTCCTCGTGGAGCCACAGCTCGAAGGAGTCCTCCAGGGTGCCGATGCGCTCGAACCGGGGGATCTCCAGGGCCATGGCCCGCATCAGGCTGGTCTTGCCGGCGCCCATGCTGCCCGCGATGACCACGTTCTTGCGGGCCCGGACGGCCGCCGCGAGGAAGGCCACGAGGGTAGAGTCGAGGGTGCCCCAGGCCTGGAGGTCCGCCAGCCGTTGGGAGCGGGTGCGGTGACGGCGGATCACGACGTGGGGCCGGTCGCTGACCCAGGCGGTCGCCGCGAGGCGGGAGCCGTCGGCCAGGCGTGAGTTGATCAGGGGCGTGGCCGGGGTGAGGCTGCGCTCGCCCTGGCCCTGCGTGCGCACGACGTTGTTGACCAGGGCGATGAGATCCGCTTCGGACTCGGCGACCGGGCCGACCTCGGCGGAGGGCCGGTCGCGGTAGTCGACTCGGGTACTCGTCCCGCGGACCAGGATGTTCTCGACGTCCGGGTCGTTCAGCAACGGCTGCAGCCGGCCGGCCTCGAACAGCTCCTGGAGGACCGACCGCCGTACCGCCTGCTCGCCGTCCTGGGTGAGCGCGCCGGCGGTGGCGGCGTAGTCGGTGGCCCACACGCTCACGACGCTGGTCACCAGGGACTGGCCGAGCTGCTGCCGGTCCTCGCGGGACATGCCCGGGTTCTCTGCGGTGGCGGTGGCCAGCCGCTCCGCGACCAGCGTTCGCAGCTTCGTGATCTCCGGGTACGGGACCGGCGGGGCGGTGGGGGCGCTCGCCACGACCGGGCCGGTGCGCACGGCGGGAAGCGACGGCGCGGGGACGGGCCGGGGGGCCTCGGCGGCAGGGATGCGCCAGCCGGTGCCCTCGTGGCCGGCCAGCAGGGCGTCGCGGAAGCGCGCCGCCCGCGAACCCGGTTCGTCGGCCGGGGCGGAGGGAGTGATGACGTCAGACACGCGTGGCCTCCTGGGCAGGCCGCGGTGCCAGCTGGACCCTGCGGCGGGTGGCGTCGAGGGTGAGCTGTTCGTGGGCGCTGCGGGCACCGCGCACCAGCGGCGCGAGGTCGAAGCGCCCGCGCACGGTGCCGCCCGAGCCCAGCGCCGCGGCCGTGGCGGGGTCGTGTGGCACGGTGGCGACCACCGGCACGCCCAGCGCCGCGGCGATCTGGCCCGCTTTCAGCGGCCCGTCCTCGACCACCACCAGCCGCAGAGATCCGGCGCCAGCACCCCGACGGTCGAGGTCCTCGCGCAGCACCCGGATCACCGGGGCGGCCGCCGCCACCGACGAGGTGTCGGCGCGCACCAGCAGCAGGAGCAGGTCCGCGCGGCGCAGCAGCGGCGCGGGGGAGTAGGTGTCGCTGAGGCCCGTCGCCGACTCGACCACCGCCCGGCCCGCGTCCACCAGCACGTCGTAGCCGTCCTCCTCCATCACCCGCAGCAGCCGGTGCAAGGGCTCCCACGTGCCGGCCAACGACGGCGACTGGGTCGGGTCGGTCAGCCCGGGCAGCAGCAGCCGGTGCCCGTCCCGGTCCAGCGGCACCAGGTGCTGCTCGAAGACCTCGGCGAGCGTGCCGTCGCGCTGCGCGGTGGCCAGACGGTGCAGACCGATGGCCGCGGTGGTCTGCTGGCCCTGGAGGTAGCCGGTGCGGATCGTGCCGCCGGACGGGTCGCACTCGGCGAGGAGGGTGCGCTTGGGGCTGGCCAGGGCCAGGGCCAGAGCGGTGGTGGTGACCCCGCAGCTCTTCGCGGAGATCAGCGCGGTGAGCATCAGGGCCTCGCCTTCAAGACGATCGCGATGCGGCCCGTGGCCGCCCAAGAGGCGACGACGGGGCTGTCCACCGGTCCGACGGCCAGGTCGACGACGCGGACTCCGTTGGCGTCGGCCTCACCGACCTGCACGACGACCGCACCGATCGTGGAGGGCCGCGTGTTCGGAGCCGCCTTGTCGTCCTGGGGGCCGGGAGTGGAGACGACCTGCACCTCGTCGCCCGGTTGCAGGGCCTGGGCTGGCAGCTGGCCGGGCTTGGCGAGGACCCCGACGGTGTCCTTGCCCGCCCTTATCGGCTGACCGGCGCGCACAGAGTCGTCCGTCACCAGGGTGCCAGCCGGAAGGTCGGCGGCCGCGGCCTTCCCCAGGATGTCGTGGGCGCGGGAGAGCGGGACCGGGTGCAGCGCGGGGTCCGCGATGACGGAGGCGGTCCGCAGGTCGTCGGACGTGATGATCTTCCCGGCGGGGATCGGGTGCGCCACGGCGACGACCTGGACCCGGTCGGCCGCCTTGACGTTGTAGTAGGCCGCGACGAGCCCGCCGACGGCGGTCAGCGCAACACCCAGCGCCATCAGCGCGGGCCGCCGGCCACGACGCGGACCCGGGTCCGCCACGGGCAGCGGCCCGGACTGCCCGTCCTTCGCGCCGTCACCGGCCGCAGCGCGCCGCGGCCTGGTCAGAGTCGGTGCCATCACACAACCTTGGGAGTAGGGGAGTTGGCGGCGTTCGCGGCCGCGCTCACTGGTTCAGGGCCTGGGCCTCGGCGATCGCCACCGCGGTCGCCGCCTGGCGGTCCGTGGTGATGCGCCCGGTCTGGCCGGTGCTCGCCGTCCAGTCCACGACCCACTTGCTCGTCGCGTTGATCGCGTACCGGCCGGCCTTGGTGTAGGTGTGGCCGCATTCGGGCTGCCGGGCACCGTACTCGGGCAGGTAGGCCTTGCCCGCGGTACGGCAGGTCTCGGTCGAGCCGTCGCCGGTGGTCCAGATGATCCGGTCCACGTGCGCGGTCGCGGTCACCGTGACGCCGCCCGCCGACACCGAGGCCGACTTCGGGCCCCAGGTGGTGTCCTTGACGGCTGTCCACAGCCACACCGGAAGGCCCACCAGCGATGTCGATCCAGGCTTCGGGGCGATGCCGATCTCCGCGCCGGTCAGCCGCATGCTGTCCACGGCCTGCTGGGCGAGCTGGGCGGGGTCGACCATGCCGCCCATCCCCGGCGGCGGAGTGGCGCTGTACATGGCGCCGCTCATCAGCTCGGCGCCCTTCGCCGTGCAGGTCCGGTTGTAGAGAGCGCCCTGGCCGGGCTTCCAGTCGGCCGGCAGGCCGGTGGCGAGCTTCCAGCTGTCACTGTCCGGAGGCGGCTGCGGGTCGTAGGCCTTCCAGTAGCAGCTGTCGTTGGGGTTGAACCAGCCGTACTTGTCGACGTAGCAGGCCGCCTCGGCGCCGTCGATCAGGCACTTCGCGCCGCCGCCGCTGTTCCCACCACCACCGTCGCCTCCCCCACCACCCGGCTTGCCGCCGGTGCCCCCGCTGGTGCCGCCTCCTCCGCCGGCGTGGAGGTTGCAGTCCGGGACCTGCGGAGGGCATTCGACGCCGCCGTCGGCCCAAGCCGCGGCTGCCGGAGCGAGGAGGGCGGCGGTGAGGACCGCACCGACGGTCACGGACCGCAGAGGTCTCAGCACGTCTGCTCCCGGTCGAATGCCGACTCGGAGATCAGCCAGTGGCCGTCCACCCGGTGAGCGACCGAGTTCATCACGTGACGCACAGTCCCGTCCGTAGTCGACCGTTGCCCTGTGGTCTTGTCGATCGGCTGGAACTTTGCGGTGTCCACGCAATCGCGGATCGTGGCTCGGGCCGGGGAGGACGCAAGGTCCACGGCCTGGACCACGGGGGACAGCTGCGGCCTTCCCGGCACCACCATGTTGTTCTTCTGGTAGTAGGCGACCGCCACCTTGATTCCGGCGAGTGCCTTGTCTCGGGTGTAGGTTTCCAAGTTGTCGACGCCGTCCAGCGAGCCCTGGTTGTAGGCCTTCACCGTCACGTCCCACATCCCCTGGTACGCCGTCAGTACGGCGGCCTTCGCGTCAGCGGTGGGGTCGGCAGTGGGCGTGGCCGTCGGGGAGGGGGGAAGCGGTGCGGTCGACGTGGGCGACGGCTCGCCCGCCTTCTCCTGTGCCGAGCACCCCGCCAGCAGGAGCGCTGCCGCCGTCAGGACCGCGCTCGTGATCCGCGCCCTGCTGCTGTGTGCCACGGTGTTCCCCCTCGATGTCGGTATGAGGCCGTGCTTGATGACCGTCCAGCGGTGTGCGCCGCTGCTCCCCTAACCCGGTTTGGCCGAGCATCGTCACTCTGAGGTCTGCGGAGGACCCAGGATTATGGCGATATGCGCGGTCTAGAAGTCCGTTTGGGTATTCCTACCCCTGACTTCGCACAGGTACCACCCAGTCACGATAGGACAGATCCGGCCAAGATCCCAGGGAAAAATGCTTGCGCGTTGAAGTAGCTCGGCCGCCACCGTTCATCTCCCTCGCCGAAGTTGAGGCTTTGGTTCCGGATGTCCCCATTTGTTCGTCACTTCCTGAACGGCGCCGTGACCAGCAGGAACACACCCGGCCTGCCTACCCGGGGCCATGAGCCCACCGACATCGTTGCCGGACACCCTGTGCCTGTCCTGAGTACGAATACTCAGGACACCCAGCATCAGATCGACGGCGAAGGCCTGAACGCCGGTGAGGCCAGGACCGGCAGTCTCAGGAGACGATCCGCGAGGTCGGCCGCCCGCGCCGGCTCTTCACCGGCCCGGTCTCCGGCTTCGTCTCGGCCTCCGCACCCGCCTCGGCGGCATCAGCGTCGTCGGCGCCCTCGACGGCGTCCGTCTGCGCGGCGACGGACCGATCCGCTCCTTGCCGGTCGGACGGCGGGGCGGGGGAGGTGAACTCCAGGACCACGTCGTCCTGTTCCGTCGCCCGCTTGAGGAGCGCCGGCAGCTGCCGGGCCCCGGTCGCCGAGTCGGCCCGGGTGGCCAGCGCGTCCACCAGGTCGGGGGAATGCAGCTGCCGGAACACCTCCTTCACCTGGAGCCCCTTCACCAGAAGCGGGCCGACCCGGTTGCCGCCGTTGGTCACCTGCACATAGGAGTGGAACCGCGGCAGCTCCGCGATCCGCGCCGCCGACACCGCCCCGTGCCACTCCTCCGCCACCGGCCGCACTGCCGCCACCGAGCCGCCCGTCGTGCTCACCACGCTGGAGTTCTGCACGATCGACTCCCGTGTCGTCGCGCTGACCCGGCCCAGCAGTTGGGTCATCACGTGCAGGCGCCCGCCGAACTTCCGCAGCTGCTCGGCGATCGAGGCCATGCTCTCCCCGGCCACGCCGTCCAGGCTGATCAGCTCGTCACCGAAGACGTGCATGGGACGGCGGTCGTGCGCCGCAAGATCACGCCGGGACAGACCCGCGCGCAACAGGTCCGCCAGCATCATGCTGACCAGCAGCCGGTCCGAGGGGCCGGTGCCCTCCAGGCACAGCCAGATGATCTCCCCGCGGTCCATCGCGGCCCGGATGTCGTACCACCCGGTCGGCGAACCCAGGAACGCCCGGGTGGTCTCGTTGGCTGCCAGCCGGTCCAGCGGGTTCAGCACCGGCGCCAGCTCGTCCGCCTTGTACTTGCGGAAGGTCGTCTCCCACCAACGCCGCTGCTCCGGCGTCAGGTGCTGGAGCAGCGCGTTGCGCCAGCCCCGGTTCGACAGCAGGGTCCGCACCTGGTGGACCGTCGCCTGCGCCTGCGGCCGGCCCGCCGCCACCGCCCGCTGGTTGTGCGCCACCAGCGCCTCCACCGCCTTCGTCAGGATCGCGATCGCCCGAGGATGAGCAGCGTCCGTCCACGACAGCGCGTTGGCCAGCGAGTCGACGGCCGCGCCCGCCACCCGCCCCGCGCTGCGCCCGCCTTCCATCCCGATCGGGTTCCAGGTGGGCAGGCCCCCGCCCCGCTCCGCCTGCGAGAGGTCGATCCGCCGCACCCGCCCGGCCAGCCGCTTGTGCGCCAGGACCGGAGCAGCCGAGTCCCAGCTGTCCCCGTGCGGGTCGATGAACAGCACCCCGGCGCCGGACAGCGCGATCGCCAGCGCCCGCACGATCGCCTGCTCGGTCTTGCCGCCGCCGGCCTTGCCGACCGCCAGGGAGAACAGGAACTCCTCCTCCGGCGTGGCCACGATCCGGCTGCGCCCGTCGGCGCTGACCAGCAGCCCGTGCGGAACCAGAGGGGTGCCGAGCTCGTAGGTGGGCAGCTCGGAGGCGAGCACCGGCAGCACCGCATCGGCGGTTGGCGGCTTGAGCAGCCCGGCCAGCTCGCTGACGTGCACCCAGTTCTGCTTCCGGGGGGCGACCAGGCCGGTGGTCCACCGGCGGTCGAAGGACCCCCGGCGGTGCCAGCTGTTCGCGCCCCAACTCCACTTGAGGAACCGGCCGCCGTCGGCGCCGAGCCGGCTGTCCTCGCCGAACACGTCCAGGGCGGCCGACAGCTGCTCCAGCAGCTGGTAGGCGCGGCCCTCGCGCTCGGAGACGCACCGCACCAGAAGCTGGATCCGCACCAGGCCGGTGCCGTTGCCGAGCCGCCCGAGGGCCTCCTCCCGGTCCACGATGCGCGGCCGCACCGTCGGCAACAGGGTGGACGGGCCCTTCTGTGAGGGATCCAGCAGGGTGAGCAGCTGGTAGCGCAGGGAGTCCTGGGCCTCGGCAGCGTCGGCGGCCGCGTCCCGGGCCGCGCGGCGGGCGTTCTTGCGGCTGCGCTCGCGGGCCTCGCGCATCATCTGCCACTGCCGCAGGCGCAGGTGCCAGCGGGGGACGGCCTGGATGTCGAGGACGACCTCGGCGAGCTCACCCAGATCCGCCTGGATGTCGGCGACCGCGTCGATCAGCGGCTGGAGCGGGTCAGGCGTCAGCGGGACCTCGCGCAGCGCGGCGGACGGCTTGCCGCGCAGGACGAACTCCGCCCGTACCGCGTGCAGCCTGCCCTTCTCCTCGGATGCGCCGCGGCCGGGCTTCTTCTTGAGGTCGACGCCCTGGCCGGAGGCATTCGCCGCCAGGGCCGCCGCCTTCGCCTTCGCCTTGAGGGCCTTCGCCTCCGCCTTGCGCTTCTTCTGGAGCTCCTTGTTCTTCTTGTCCAGCCGGTCCTGCGCGGTCTGGGCGGCGTACGGGTCGTCGGCTGGCGGCGCCTCGGCGACGGTGACCTCCTGGAAGCGGGAGTTCTTGAGGAGCGTCACCGCCTCCGACGGCGCCTCCACCGAGTACTCCAGCGGCACGGTGCCGTCCGCCCGCAGCAGCACGCGCAGCCGGCGGGCCGCCGCAGGGGCCCACCAGGGGCCCTTGCGGGAGGCCCGCAGCAGCAGCGCGATCTGGCGCCAGATGTCCTCGGTGGTCGGTGCGAAGCGCCGGGTCGGCGTCAGGATGAAGCGGGTCCGCTGGGCGAGTGCCCGGCGGGTGAGCACCTGGTGGACCACCCCTGCGGCGACGGCCGGCGGGACGAGGAGGACCAGGAGAAGCCCCGCGTTGTCCTGGCACCAGCTCCCGGCGTCGGCGAACCAGGCCAGGACCTCGCCCGCCACGTGCAGGGCGGACTTGAACCCGGAGGTGCTGCTGGTCTGGCCGTTCATCGGGTGGGCTCCCATCCGGTGCTGGTGCGGGTGCGGGTGAAGGTCACGGTGGCGGGGCGGCGGTCCCCGTAGTCGCCGGTGGGGGAGGTGCCGGTCCACAGCAGGTCCACGCGGGCGCCGCCCGGGACGGCGGGGTCCGAGTGCGCGGCCGCGGCCTGGATCCGCACGCCGGAGTAGAAGTAGGGGGCGCTCGCGCCCGGGCCGGGGGAGAAGTACTGGGGCCACTTCTCCCGGCCGGCCCCGGTGGTCTCGGCGAGCCAGACGTCGCGGCCCAGTGCCGCCAGGGCATCGGCGTCTGGCGGGGCCAGGTCGCTGGGGTGCGCCTTGGCGAACCCGGCCTGGATCGCGGGGTCACCTGCGGGTCCGTCACCGGCGGCCGCGACGCCGGACGGCACCACGGTCGAAGCGGCGGACGGGCTCGGCGCTGCGCTGTTCGGCGTAGCGGCAGGCCGGGGCTCGGCCCTCGTCGGCTCCGGTACCGGTGCCGGTGGCGGTGCTGGGGCGCCGGTGTCCGCCGTGCCGGCGGGAGCGTCGGCCGGGGCCGAGGCGACCGGTGCCCCAGCGGCGGGGTGGTGCGGCGCCGGGGCGGCAGGGAGCAGGAGGGCAAGGCCGCCCGCGAGCAGCGCGATCGCGCCGAGCTCGGGCAGGAAGCGGGGCATCTTCTTCACGGGGGCCTCTCAGGAGATCGGGCGGGCGCCGCCCGCGTAGTCGTAGTTCCAGACCGCGGCCTGCTTGACCACGTCGCCGGGCTTCGGGGCGTTGATCATCTGGCCGCCCCCGATGTAGAGGCCGACGTGGTAGATCCCTTGCGAGGCGTTGCCGAAGAACACCATGTCGCCGGGCTGGAGCGCCTGGACTCCGGCCGATGCCGGAATCCGCTGGCCGACCTCGGCCTGGTCGGCGGCGAGCCGGGGCAGCTTGATCCCGACCTTCGCGAACACGTACGTCATCAATCCGGAGCAGTCGAAGCCCGTGACGGTGCGTCCGTCCTGACCGCCCTGCGAGCAGCAGACGCCGCTGGTCGGACCGCTCGCGTCGCCGCCGCCCCAGGAGTACGGCTGGCCGAACTGGCTGCGGGCCGCCGCGATGACGGTCGTCACCTTGTCCGAGCTCGCGCCGCCGCCGGGCGCCGGGGTGGTGCCGAGCGCGGCGTACTGCTGGGCCCAGCGCAGCACCTCGTCCACGTACGCGCCGCTGTTGTTGTACCGAAGGATCGCCTTGCGCAGGACGGCCGCGTCCGTGAGGTCCTTGCCGCCGTCGCACAGATACAGGGCGGCTGCCAACGTCTCGTCGTCGGCGTTGCTCGGGTTCGCGCCCGCCCCGCCGTCCTGCGGGTGCACCTTCGCCGCGTACGCGGCAAACGTCGACGGCAAGAACTGCATCGGGCCGACCGCCGCGTCGAACTGCGAATTGCCGTCCCACCGACCGTGATCCGTGTCCATCACCGGCGTGGTGTTGCCGCCCGCTCCCGAGCCGTTCAAGATCGGGCCGATGATCGGAGGGGTGATGTCCCCGGTGGTGGTGTCGACCCTGTGCCCCTGCGCGTGGCCGGACTCCACCTTGCCGATCCCGGCCAGCAGCGACCAGGTCATCCCCTTGCACTGCGGGTCCAGCTGCGCCATCCCGGCCGCGGCCCGGACGTAGGCGCTCATCATCCGCGCCGGGATGTCGCTGACCGCGCCGACGGGGGCGGTGGACCCCGGGTCGCGGACATCCAGGACGCCCAGGACGACGATTCCGCCCAGCCCGATCGCCGTGCACAGCAGCGTCATCCCCAGGCAGCCGAGCTTCCGGAACAGCTTGAACACCCTCACCACCCCCGCCGTCGTCTCCCGGGCGGCGAGCGCCGCCTGCCGTCCGCCCTGCGTGCCGATCGGACCCGGCCGGCACGCAGGCCTCCCTGATCTGCTGCCGACCGGCCCGCCGGTCCGTGCTGCGCCTCACGACTCGTCACCGATGCGGCCGGTCGACGGCCCGGGAGGCGGCGTGCCGCCCGCCTGGTCGGGCGAGTGGCCGAGGGTGCGGCGCAGCCGCAGGGCCTCGACGGAGGTGCCTTCGGGGGAGCGCAGGACCTCCGGGCTGACCCGGCGCATCACGTCCGGGTCGATGCCCTCGACCGCGGGGGCGTCCGGTGCCGGGGAAGCGGGGCGGGCCGGCGGGTCCGCGAGGATCTCCCCGGTCGTCGTGTCCACGACGTGGCCGTCATCGGTGACGATCGTGGGCCGGGAGGGCGGGACGACGTCCGGGCCCAGGGCCGAGCGGATGTCGCTCGGGCCGTGGTCGGAGGCACCCCAGCCCGGCCGGTCCGGGGTGACGGTTCCGCTGGAGGAGATGTTCGCGCCCTCGACCCGTCCGTTGACGGTGCCGTCCGTGGACAGCCCGCCTCCGGAGGCGCTGTCGCCGCCGTCCCACGGGCCGGCCGTGGCCGAGTAGGACGGGCGGTCGGCGAAGGCCTCGGAGGTGTCCGTGGGGCCCATGCCGTACCCGAGGTGCGTGGCCGCGAGCAACTGCGCCCCGCCTAGGTCCGCCGAGTGCACGTCACCGAACACCGCCGCGCGATGGTAGACGTGGTTGTAGCCGGACTGCACGGCGTTGTAGCCGGTCTTGACGGCGCGCCCGGTGCGGGTGACGTCCTGGCCCCAGTCCTTGAGGCCTTCCTTCTGGTCGCCCCACCAGGCCTTGCGGACGTTGGAGTAGTGCTCCCACTGCTTGTCGACGTGGTCCCACATCGCGTCGTTCTTGCGGTTGAGGCGGGTCCAGGTGGCCGGGAGGCCGACGGTCGCGTTGAAGCCGAACTTGCCGATCTGGCCGGCGCGGATCGCGAGCCGTCCCGCCCGGGTGTTCAGCAGGGTGTTGTGCAGCGCGTGCCCGGCCGGGGTGAGTCCTCCCCCGGTCATCTGCTGGCGGCTCATCAGGCCGTTCGTTCCGCCCGGGCCACCGGGGTGTCCCGGGGTGCCATCGGGGCGGACGCCGCCGAGCGGACCGCGCGGGCCGACCGGCTTCATCCGTCGGGCCAGCTTGTGCGGCGGCAAGGGGTTGCCCACGACCAGCTGGTGCGCCGCGTGGAACGGCAGCGCCAGCGCGGACATTCCGCGGTGGAACTCGCCGTAGGCCCCCATGGCCATCGCGCCGGCGTTCATCCTGCCGAGCCCGGGGCTGGCGAGCGCGGAGAGGCCCTCGGCGATCCGGGCCTTGCGCATCAGCGCCCCGTGCACGCCCGAGCCGCCGCCGAAGAGCCCGCCTCCGGCGAGCATCCCCATTCCTGCGCGCCCGCCCATGCCCGCCGCGCCGGACGGGTTGGACAGCGTGCCCATGGCCTGGGACATGGCCAGTGCCATCCCCGAGTTCTCGCCCAGCCACAGGCTGCCGCCGATCTTGGCGTAGCGCATGCGGTTGGCGAACCGCTCGCCGAGTGCGCCGGCGGAGGCGAAGATGCGCTGGTGGAAGACCAGGATGACGAGCGCGAACCCGTCCAGGATCAACAGACGCTGGATCATGAGCGTGTTCTCGGAGTTCGTCATGATCGCGTTCGCGCCCAGGGCGAACAGCGGCAGCATGACGCTGACCGCGAACTCGGTGACGACCGACGTCATGTAGACCCCGAGCCACTTCCAGAGGAACCGCCTGTTGCCGCCGGGCAGCATCGCCGCCACCAGCGAGGCACCGGTGACTGAGGCCGCGGTCACGTCCGCGAACTGCGTGCCCAGATGCACCAGGCACATGCCGAGCACGACGATCGCGATGATGAGCACCGCCAGGAAGACCAGCAGGGTGCCGCCCACCCGGTCCCAGTTGGAGTTGACCGCGTAGTTGTAGACGTCCTTGCCCTCCTGGCCGTGTTTGCCCTTCAACTCCTCCTTGAGCGCGTCCCAGCCCAAACTGCCGTGGTCGCAGATCGCGTCCTTGCCGGGCAGGTCGATGACGTCGTCGCAGTTGCCCTCGCGGCTCAGCTGGCCGTGGATGTACTTGTTGTGCACCCCGGCCAGCCAGCTGCCGTTCTCGGGAATCTGGCCGTACTGCAACAGCTCGAACGGCTGGACGACCAGGGTCCGCGTCAGGATCATCCGCATCGGGCAGCTGGGGTCGTCGCGGTCCTTGTCGCTCTTGCAGCCCGGGTCGGGGCCGTTGACCCCGATGGTGACCTGGCCGACCTCGTGCGCGGCCTGCTGCGACTGCATCAGCGGCCCCTCCGGGCCGAGGATGCTCTTCGGGCTCAGGGCCGGCAGCAGCACGAGCGTCGACAGCAGGATGGTGATCGTCATCTCGCCCATGCCGCGCCCGACCTTGCCGCGCATGATGAGCAAGGACCCGAACGCAGTTCCGGCCGCCAGGAACAGGGCGTACAGCCCCAGGTCGTTCGCGACGACGCCGAAGAACGCCCCGTCGAGCTTCTGCGCGCTGCTCACCAGCGTCGAGACGATGGGGAAGTTGAAGATCCACTGGATGACCCAGCACATCAGGCCGACCAGGATCCGTACCAGGGCGAACCCCGCCCCCAGCATCAGATTGCAGACGTGGCTCCTGATGTCCGTGGCGCCGCCGTTTTCGCTCTTGAGGTCGTAGTTGTCGAGCGGCGCACCCTCCGAGGACATGACGTTGAGCGGGGCCAGCACGCCGCCGCGCTCGTGGCCGTCGGCCGCCTCGGCGGCCGAAGCCCCGGCCATCATGAACAGCCACACCATGGCGGCGGTGATCAGCACGGTCCGCCGGCCAGGCCAGTACGCGGCGGCGAACCGGCTGACCGCCCGCCAGATCCGCACGGCCCGGTGCCAGACAGCACCCGCACGCTGCGCACCGCGCGCCAGCGGCGCCGGGAGAGTCGGGAGGTTCATCGCGAGAGCGCCTTCCGGAGCGAGCCGCCGGTGGAGGCGGACTTGGTGACGGGGGTCGTGAAGATCCCCTGGAGCTTGGGCAGGTTGGGGACGATGACCTGCATGCGGCCGACCCGGCCGCGGGTGTCGTGCAGGAGCATCTCCCCGGCCCTGTTCGGGTTGCCGTGGGGCGACAGCCCGCCGGTGACCAGCTGTACGAGGCCCTCGTCGTCGCCCGGAAGCCCGAGGAACTCCAGGCCCCGGCGGGCCATCGACTCGTCCGTGGTGCGGGCGAGGATGCGCTGCACGATCAGGCCGGCGATGGTCTCGTCCCCGAGGTCCCGGGCGTCATGAGCACCGGCCAGGAATCCTGCGTTGTGCTTCCTGCCGTCGTGCGCCAGTTCCTTGATCAACGCGGAGCCCTCGGCGCTGGAAGTCAGCCAATACACCTCGTCGAACACGCACGCGGCGAAGCGCGAGCGGTCCGTGAACGCGATGTGCCGGGAGATCGCCGCGATCAGGTACAAGACGGCGCGGCCGATCAGCGCCTCCAGCGGCTGGGTGCGCAGCACCTCCGGCCGGCCCAGCGATTCCTTGGGCGGCAGGGTCAGGCCGTTGGTGGTGAAGACGATCAGGTCGGCGGACAGATCACTGAGCGACAGCGCGGGCAGCGACGGGTCGAACACCATCCGGGCCAGCTTCTGGTCGGACACCGTGGCGAGCAGGTCCAACACGTCGGCCGCCGCGTCCCCCCGGTTGCCGCCCTCCTCCGCGATCGCCCGCAGCTCCTCCAGCACCAGGTTCATGTGGGGGCGCCGGGCGACGGCGGCCGCCTTGACCGCCCGGTTGAGCACCGCGCCGCCCGGCGACATGAGGTCGAGCTGCGTCTGGAGCAGCAGGTAGCTCAGCGCCGCTGCCTCGCCCGCCGCCGGGGGCAGCACCCGCAGCGGGTCGATGGACACCTGCGCGTCGGCCGCGTCGATCACCTGGTGCCGGCCGGGCGCGACGCCCTGCGCGAACTGGGCGTACTCGCGCTGGCTGGTGCGGTCGATGACGATCGCCCGGTGCCCGCGGTCGATCAGCGTGCTGATGATCAGCTTGAGCAGCACGCTCTTGCCCGAACCGAGGTCGCCCAGGACCGCGAGGCTGGCCGCGATGTTGGCCAGCGGTGCCGACGCCAGGTCCAGGAAGACCGGCCGGGTCGTGCCCACGTCCAAGGACTGACCGATCATCGGCCCCGACTCGTCACCGATCTCCGGCACCGTGAAGGCACCCGACATCGCCCAGTCCTCCGACAACTGGAACTGGGTGCTCTCCCGCGCGCGCAGAGCCGCCAGCGCCCCCGGCAGGCCGAACGAGAACAGCCGCACCTGCCCGCCGCGCGGCCGGATCACCCCGTAGTCCGCACCCGTCAGACGCGCTTTCAGGTCCCGGGCCCGCTCGTCCGCCACCTGCGCAGTCGCCCCCCACACGGTCAGCACCGTGCGGGACTGCACCTCCAGCTCCACGCTGGTGCGCCCCAGCCGGGCCTCCTGCTCGCCCAGCACCTCGGCCGCGCCTTGCAACGAGTCCGGCATGCCCGTCGGGTGCGCCGCCCACTGGTCGGCCTGGTCCGCGATCTCCCGCTTCTTCTTCGCGATCTGCCGCTTCGCCTTGGCCGCCTCCACCAGCGTCAGGTCGACCGTCGCGTCCACCGGGTACGGCAGCAGCTCCAGCTGGGCGAGCAGGTCCGCCGAGCCCTCGTGCACGGCCTCGGGGATCTCCTCCAACGCCAGGTGCGCCTGGTAGCCCACGGCGTCCTCGGTCTCGACCTCCAACCACACTTTCGACAGGGCGGAGCCAGTGACCCGCGCGGCGAGGCGGGCGAACCAGCCGCGCACACCGCCCTCGTGCTCGTCCTGCTCGTCGTCCTCCTGCTGTCCGCCCTCCAGGAGCCGGACCTGGCCCAACGACGCGTACCCGGGGCTACGCAGCTGGGTGCCGACGATCCGGCCGCCGTAGCGGTGGCTGTTCTCGGCGTCGGCGAGCAGCGGCTCGGCCATGCCGCGGTGCACGGCGTGCTGGTGGATCCAGACGACCTCGGCCGGGCGGGCCGGACGCATCTCCAAGCCGCCGCCGAACCCGGTCTCGACCTGCCGGGCCACTCCCCTATACACCTGCACCTCGCTCACGGGCACCGGCGCCGCCGGCAGACCGGCCTGCTCGCCGAACATCGCCCACATCGAGCCCTTCGCCTGTGCGAGCTGCGCACCGCGGCCGGGCGCCTGGAGCGGTACCGCCAGCCAGATGGTGCGCCGGTGCATCTCGGCGCCGTCCAGCAGGTTCCACGCCGCCGTCGCGCTCTCGGCCGTGCCCGGGTGCGCCTCCAGGTCGACGTCGGCGGCGATGCGCTCGGCGACCTCGCGCGGCGCGACCTGGGCGCACAGGCTGTAGATCCGGGCGGTGCCGGACAGGGAGCGGACCAGGCTGGTGACCCGGCGCAGTACGTCCTGGCGCTCCAGCTCGCTGGAGTAGCGCGAGCCGATCGGGGTGACCCGCCAGAACGCCCAGACGGTGCCGGTGGTCGACCAGACCAGGTTGCCGGTGATGTGACGGAACGACGGCTTCATCGTGCGTCTCCCTTCTGGGACTGGGCGGCGGCGGCCGCGGCGAGCATCTGCTGGAGGGGGGTGAGGGCCGTGTCCGGAGCGGGGCCTGCGGCGGGCGCGGCCTCGGGAGCGGGACCGGCAGGGCGGGGTTCGAAGATGCTGAGCGCCCGGTGCTCCGGCTCCCGCTCGGGCGACTCCCGCACGGCCGGTTCCGGGAGGCCCTCGTCGTCGGGCACGTCCTCGAAGGTGAAGGCGCTGCCGGCCATCAGCACCGGGCGCATCGGGCGCACCGCCCGGCCGCCGACACGGCCCTGGCGCGGGGAGACGAGCAGCCCGAAGGCGTCCGCAGCGACGAGGAACGGGGACCGGCCGGCGATCCGTGAGTGCCGCGCGGCCCAGATGGCCACCGCCCAGACCACGATCGGCAGGGGGCCGGTGACCGGCCACCACCAACTGACCGTCTTGATCAGGAGGAAGCTTCCGACGGCGGCCACCACCAACTGCGGCGGCGTGTACGGCCCCAAGGGGATGCGCCAGTCGCCGATCTTGCCCAGCACCCACGGATGCCTGCGAGCCTTGGTGTAGGAGCGGCCGACCCTGGGACGCGCGGCGCTGCTCACGACCGGTCCGGCTGGCCGGTGAGCGTGACGGGCAGCTCACGCTGCAACTCGCCGGCGCCCTGGAGGGGGGCAGTGGTCGCGGGCCGGGTCTCGTTGTACTCGCTCTCGAAGAGCATCGAGAGCGAGTAGCGGCCGGTGAACAGCGACCAGCAGATCACCAGGCCGAGGGCGCCGCCGATCGCGGCCTTGATCGACATCTTCCGGATCGCGTGAGTGATCACGATCGCGGTCAGGGCGATCATCAGGCCGCTGGCCACCCAGTCGAGCAGCGTCTTCGCCCAGCTGTTGCCGAAGTTCTGGATGGATCCGGCGAGCATGACGTGGTTCATCGGCTGGCCCCGTTCGTAGTGGTGGAGGGCGCCACAGCGCCGGGAGAGGAAACAGAGGAGGGGGAGGAGCCCGGGGCGGTGCCGGCAGGGGCGAGGACCGAGATCTCCCAGCGGCCCGCGCGAGCGGTCAGCCGCAGCGGGTACTCCAGCGGCCAGTCCCCGGTGCCGTCGCTCGCCAGGACGCCGGCCTGGACGTCCAGCACCGCGCCGTCCTGCGGCGAGGCGGGCACCGCGCTGGCTGCCATCAGGTTCGTCAGGGCGACCTTCGAGTACGCCGCGGTGCCCGGCGCCGGGATCCGCGCCCCCGGGGACAGGTAGCGGGTGCTGTCACCCACGCCGCTCAGGTAGGCCGTCAGGAACCCGGACACCGTGTCGCGCAGCGGGCCGTCGGTGACCTGCGACCCGTACGTCTTCGTCGCGGGGTCCTTCTCGGCCAGCGCCGCCGGGGCCGACACCTGGGCCGGAGCGCCGGTGACCACCAGCGAGTCCGGCGCCCCGCCGGAGCCGGCCGAGCGGACCATCGACACCTGGACCGCGAAGTACCGCACGACCCGCGCGGGGTCGTCCGTCCCTTGCGGGGAGACCCCCGCACGCGGTGCGGGCGTTTGCGGAGAGGACTGCGGGGCGGCTTGCGCAGACGAGTCGCCTTGCGGGGCGACGGGCGGCAGCACGAGCGTGGCCGCAACGGTGACCTGCCAGGTGCGGCCGCCCATCGGCGTGCTCCGCACCGCAACGGTCTTTTCCACCTTCGCCGTCTTTGCGGCCGTCACCTTCGGCAGGTCGACCCCGGGAGCCATAGCGCGCAGAGCCGCAGAGTCGGTGACACCGGCGGAGCGCAGCCACAGGTCGACGAAGCTCTCCGCGTAGCCGGTCGGCGGGGCGATCACGAGCGGTGCGGCGGCCGCAGCGGCCGGCGCGCTGCTCGCCATCTGCGGGACAGCGACGGCCACCGCCAGGGCCAGCGGGCCCGTGGCCAGGGCCGCCCAGACGCCTCCGTACATGAGCAGGGTCCGTACACGGGAGCGGCGCAGGTCGGCGCCGGAGGCGATCGGGGAAGGGGTGTCCGGCGCTCGGTCGCGCCGGGAGGAGGTGGGCTTCACCTGGGTCTCCTAGGTCGTCAGCGGTTGCTGTCGAGGGAGGAAACCCCGCACTCCTTGATGGACCCCTTGATGATCGACACCTGCCCGGTAACGCTCTCGCAACGGGCAGCATCAAACCTCTGACCTGCACCTTTGATGCGGCATCAAGGTACGGGGCCCCCACCTTGATGGCCCATCAAGGTGTGCTGCCCCCTCCGGGGAAGGGCATCAAGGTGTGCGGCCGGTCCGGCCGGCCGGTGGGGCGATTCCTTGATGGCCCCGTCCGCCCGCAGCCCGCCGACACCTTGATGGCCGGGCTCCCGCCAGCGGATTCCTTGATGCCGGACCTCTGCGGCCGGCGGGGTTCCTTGATGGCCGGCCCCGGGCGGACGACTCCTTGATGGCCGTCGACCCCAGCGCAGATCCTCCCCTGGGCAGCGGCCGGAGGGCTGGCCCGGCCGAATCGGCGCTCCCCGCCCGGGGCCGCCGCGCACCTCGACCTCGCCTTCGGCCCGCGGCACTGGGACGTCCACCGCAGGTGCGTGCGGAAGCGGTGCGGGGTGCGGCGGCGCTGGCCCGGGGCCGGATTGATGCCCCGCACCGCGATCGGCCCCGACCCGCGCACGGCGCCCCGGCCGCGCCAGCCCCGCACCGCAAAGTCCCGCCCCGCACCGCAAGGACGCCTTGCGGCCCGCACCCCGCAAGAGCCGTTTGCGGGCCTGCACCGCAAGCGAGCCCGCTTCCGCAAAGAAGTCAGGAGCTTTGCGGTGCGGGCCATCCAGATACGTCCGCACCCCTTGATGGGCACGCGGATGCGAAGTCGTTATCTGGCAAACCTTGATCATCAAGGGGTCCGTCCAGGAGTGCGGGGTTACCTCGGTCACTGATCACCACTGCCCGAGGAGCCACGATGGACCTGCCGCCGACCCTGCTGCCCAGCCTCAACTTCGGCTGCCCCGCGGTGCTCGCGGTGGCGGCCACCGCCTACCTCCCGGCCGGCGCCTGCTACCTCGCGCTGACCGGAACTGACGCGGCCTGTCTCCGCCGACTCCGCCTGCCCGCCCCCGCCGTCCTCCTCGCGGCCGCAGCCTCCTGGTTCACGCTCGCCCTCGTGTGGCCGCTGCTCCTCGCCGTCCGGGCCGTTGCCGCCCTGCGCCGCCGACGTCGCGCGGTGGAGCTCCCGCTTTGCATCCAGCCGATCGCCGTCGTCCCCGCCACCCGCACCCCGGACGCTCGCCCCGCGGCGGTGATCCCGCCGAAGCCGACGGGCTTGCCCGTGCCGCCGCGCTGGTACCGCGAGTCGTACGCGGCCGTCCACACCGCGCTCGCCGACGGCCGCACCTCCATCGCCCGGACCCGGGCCGGCCACCTGACGGACGACGCCACGATCGAGTTCGGCCCCGCCCACCCCTACACCCAGGAAGCGTGGCTGCTCGTCGCCCGCACGGTCCGCACCGCGCTCGCCGAGATCGGCTCCGCGCCCGCGACGATCGACGCCCAGCTCGACGACCCCTACCACTTCCTCTTTCCACACGCCCACCACATGCCGGCCTGGAACCCGGACCGCGACGGCGTGTACGTCGAGGTGGCCCGGTGACCGACTTCCTCACCCGCCTCTCCCTCGACGGCGACGGCGCCTTCGCCCCCGGCGGGCTGGACTACATCGAGTTCGACGCCCGGCTCGCCCGCGACGGCTCGTGCCCCACCACCACCAAGGCCGCCTACATGGCGCTCGCCACCTTCTGCGACATCGAGGAGCACATCACCCTGACCGCGGAGGAGGTGGCGGCCTGGTCGAGCGACGTCCGGCAGGCGCTCCTGCCCTACCGGCGCACCGTCGCCGCGTGCCTCGGCCGCTCCGTCGACACCTTCGACCGCGCCGCCACCGACCTGGTCGACCGTCGCTTCCTCCTCGTGGAGCCCCAGACCGCACCCGGCAACCCGGCCGTGCCCGACGCCAACGTCTACCGTCTCACCGACAAGGAGCGGTGGGCCCGTCAGCTCCTGGAGCGCGCCGCCGCCCCGGGCCCCGCACCCGTACTCGGCCCCGACGGCCACCCGATTCCCCGCGTCCACCGGGCACCCGGCATCGACTACGTCCGCCTCGACGCCCGCATCGCCCGCACCGGCCTGCGCTCCCCGGTCTACAAGGCCGTCTACGCAGCCGTCGCCAGCTTCTGCCACATCCACAGCCGCTCCATCACCGAGCGCCCGCCCACCATCAAGGAACTGATGGCCTGCACCGGCCTGGGGCGTACCGCCGTCACCGGCAACCTCGCCCAGCTCCGGGCCGACGGCGTCCTCGCCACCCAGGACAACTACAGCCGACAGGACGGACGCGGCCGCCTCGCCTCCTCCTACTTCCTCCTCGACGCCCGCCTCTGGCGGGCCCGCGCCGCCGCCCGCGAGGACCGCGAGCTCGCCGCCTTCACCGGGGGGTGGCCGCACCAGACGGACGGGGGTAGCCGCACCACGCGGACGGGGGTGGCCGCACCAGACGGACCAGGGTGGCCGCACCACACGGACACCATTAAGAGCAGTAACCAGACAAGTGACAGCGAGCCCCTTCCGGACGCCCGAAGGGCACCTACAGGTGGTAAGGCCCGTGCGGCTCGCCGCCAAAGTGCGGGCACCCAGCCGAACCCGAACAGCGGCTCCGCCGCGACGAAGACCACCAAGCCCCGCACCAAGACCATCCGAACCACCCCCTCCAAGCCCGTACCAGGAGAAGACGAGGTCTTCGCCATGGTCGACGCCCTCGGCGTCAGCAAGCACCCCGCCATCAAGGTCCCCCCGCTGCGCCGCGCGGTGCGCGACCTGCTGTCGGCCGGACGGAAGCCGGAGCACGCCCTGGCCCGGATCAACGCCGGATGGTGGCGGGCCGGCGTCCCGGAGAAGATCGCCCGCCGGGAGATCCGCGGCCCCGTCGGCTACCTCGCCTCGATCCTGGCCGCGCAGGACTGCGAGCTGTCCGACTGCGAGCGCGGGGTGATCCTCGGCAGCGGTGAGGAGTGCCGGGCCTGCGGCCTGGCCCGGGCCGAGCGGCAGGCCGATCGCGCACGGGAGCACCTGGAGCAGAGCACGGCCGAGCTCGACCAGGCCGCCAGCGGCCGGGGTGCGAGCGAGCGGGCCCGGACGGCGCCGCCCGGTCCGTCCTCTGCGGCGGTGACCTGGAGGTGCGAGGCTCCCGGTCCGGACGGTTTCGGAGGGCCGCGGTGCGGGCGGCCGGGTACCGGAGTCCCGCCGGCGCTGCCGATGTGCCCGGACTGCCTGGACACGCTCCAGAAGGCGATCGGACATCCGATGTGATGGCCAGCACCCAGTCGAAGCGAGAGGCCCCGGTGCGGTATCGGGGCCTCTCGGCATTCCCGTGTCAGCATTGCCGACACTGCGGCAACACCGAGCGCTACCCGGCTCGTTGTCCCCGACGACAACATCCCGGGCCGCGCCCCCTTCCCGGTGCCGATCCACCACCGACGCATTGGAGGTCCCGTGACCTCGGGCCGCAGCACCCCCCACGGCGAGGAGGAGATCGTAGTCGGTCCCGAACATGTCCTGGCCGTACTGCGCTCCGTTGACAGGATGGGACTCTTTGACCAGAGCGCGGACGCCGAAGTGTCCGGTGCCATCGCCGAACTGACCGCAGCCTCGCTCACACAGCCCCGCGATGCAGAGGTGTGGCGCCTGCCGGCCCGAGCCGCATGCTTCGTCGCACTGTGGACCGACGCCGCCGGCCTGCTCGATCTGGACGAAGGCGACCGCGACACCTACGTCCATCCGGCGATCGTTGCCGAGGAGGAGTTCCGACGGGCCGTCGTTGAGCAGGCCCCACGTACCCTGGGCGCTTTCCAGACCCTCCTCGAAGCCCACCAGATCATGATGTCGACCTACGTTCGTGGACACCTCGGACTGGTGGACGGCGACGATCTTCCGGAATGACGCCAGCGCTGCGGCGGCGAAGGTGTCTGGCATAGGCCTCGCCGGACGACGGCTCGCCACGGCCCGGGGGCTCGCCCGCCTGTCGGTGCGCAGCTGAATCATGAGGTGGTGGCGACCCGCTGGGGGACCCTCGGCATTCCCACTGCGGAGGCTGGACAGCCCGATCGACTGCCTGCCGGATCGCTACGATTGGTGCATGGCTGATCGCGCAACGGAGTTCACCTCTCTCGACGGCACTCTCCTGTCCGGCACCATCGCGTCCACCGAATACCCGCAGGGCCTGGCCGTGCTCGTACACGGTGCTGGCGTCACCCGCGAGGAAGGCGGCTTCTTCACCCGGCTCGCCGCAGCGCTCGCCGCATCCCGTATCGAGAACCTGCGCTTCGACCTGCGCGGCCACGGTGACAGCGGCGGCAGCGAGCAGGACATCACCATCGCCGGCGTCGCCAACGACATCAGGGCCGCCGCGCACCACCTGCGCGCCCGTGCCGAGGCTTCCTCAGCGGACGTCCCCGCGCACCTGATCGCGGCCTCGTTCTCCGGCGGCGCCGCCGCCCTGGTCGCAGCCTCCTACCCGGTTCTCCTGGACAAGCTGGTCCTGCTGAATCCGCGGCTCGACTACCGGGCCCGCTACATCACGTCCCGGCCGTACAACCGGGACGACTACCTGAGCGAGGATGCCGCCCGCGACCTGGACCGCCAAGGCTTCACCGAGCACAGCCCGTTCGCGCTCGGCCGGGCCCTGCTGAACGAGGTGCACTACCTTGACCCCTCCGTCCTGCTGCCCCGGATCATGGCTGACACCCTCGTGGTGCACGGCACCAAGGACACCTTCGTCCCCATCGACGACTCCCGCCGGCTCACCTTCGAGTTTGGCGGGGAAGCCGAACTCGTCGAGCTGGAAGGCGCGCAGCACGGCTTCGCGGTGCACGACGATCCGCAGTACCTCGCCCCACAGACCCAGGCCTGGCAGGCCGAGGTCATCGCGAGGATCACCGGGTTCCTCACCGCCTGCTGAGCCGACACCCCGCTTCGGCCGGCACTGCCCGCGTACCGCGGACGGTGCCGGCCGTCGTTGCTCCTGCGCTACGCCGCCCCGGTCGGCGATCGCGAGGGTTGCGGAGCCGGAAGCCGGGTGCCACGCACTGCCTGGAGCAGCTGTTGCGCCGCCGTACGGTGGGCAGGGCCGGCCAGCAGGGCTGAGCGCGGGGCGTCCCGGCGAGCGCCTGCCGCGGCCCGTCCCGGCGGCGATCCGGAGCGCGCTCAGTCCGACGCGGACGGCCTCGTCGGTTCCGCCTGAGCCACCCGCCTGACCTCCCTGTACGCGAAGGCGCCCGGCACTCAACGAGAG
>NZ_JBHZCY010000008.1:0-74129 GCF_042786665.1 Kitasatospora sp. NPDC059146
CACCGAATCGGTGTCCCGGCCCCGCGCCGCAGGCGACCGCAGGGGTCAGAGCTGCTGCCAGGCCGGCTTGGCCGCGTAGGTGTCGCGGAAGTAGTCGGCGAGCTTGAGGCGGGAGGCGGCGGCCTCGTCCACCACCACGGTGGCGTGCGGGTGCAGCTGCAGCGCCGAGGCGGGAACGACGGCGGCCAATGGGCCCTCGACGGCCAGCGCGACGGCCTCGGCCTTGGCCTCGCCGGTGGCCAGCAGCACCAGGTGGCGGGCCTCCAGGATGGTGCCGATGCCCTGGGTGATGACGTGGTGCGGGACCTCGTCGATGCTGTCGAAGAACCGGGCGTTGTCGACCCGGGTCTGCCGGGTCAGGGTCTTGATCCTGGTCCGGGAGGAGAGCGAGGAGCAGGGCTCGTTGAAGCCGATGTGGCCGTCCGTGCCGATGCCGAGGATCTGCAGGTCCACACCGCCGGCCTCGGCCAGCGCGCGGTCGTAGGCGGTGGCGGCCGCGGCGATGTCGGCGGCGTTGCCGTCCGGGCCCAGGAAGGACTCCTCGGTCAGGCCGAGCGGCTCCACGACCTCCTTCAAGACCACCGAGCGGTAGGACTCCGGGTGGCCGGCCGGCAGGCCGACGTACTCGTCCAGCTGGCAGATGCGCGCCCGGGAGGCGTCCAGGCGGCCGTCGCGGACCCGCTCGGCGAGGGCCTGGTAGATCGGCAGCGGGGTCGAGCCGGTCGCGACGCCGAGCAGGGCCTCGGGCTTGCCGGTCAGCAGATCGGTGATCGCCGCGGCGATGAGTTCGCCGGCCGCTGGGGCGTCAGGGACGATCACGATTTCCATACTGGGTCCACCGTTCTGAGGCGAGGCTGAGGTCTAGACCTCCGAGGTCTAGACCAGTTTGCCGTGAACGGGGCCCCCAGGTCCACCCGGGGCCGGTCTCCGGGCCGGATGTTCTGCCTGGTGGGGGCTTTCCGGTGCCCGGGCCACCCGGGCCGCCCGGGCCGCCCGAGAAGGCGGGGGAGGCCGGGGAGGCCGGGACGCCCGAGGAGCCGGGGCCCGAAGGCCCCGGCTCCCGGTGCCCGGAGGTCCGGGCTGCCCTGTCTTACGGAGGTGTCCTTCCGGACGGCGCCCCTCCGGCGGCCGATCGGGGTCCGGCCCACCGGAGCGGAGCGCGCCGGATCAGAACGGGTTGGTACAGGTGGTCACCTGCTTGGCGGCGTCCAGCGCCGGGCCGGCGGTGGCGCAGATGATGCGGGGGGCGGTGGCGGTGACCTTGGGGGTGACGGCCTGGGCGGAGCCGAGTCGGACGGTCGTCGCACTGGCGACCGTCTCCCACGGGCTGCCCCAGGCCTGCTGGGTGCGCACCTCTACCTGAACCATCGTCAACTGGGTGGGGTCCGCGCTGACCTGGGCGATGCCGACGATGCCTTCACCGTCGGCCTGGTGCGTGATGCAGGGGCGGTTGAGCACCGTGGCGCAGGCCGCGGTGCCGGCCTCGGACGTCGCCGTGGCGGCCACGGCGGGGGCGGCCGACAGCCCGGCGATCCCTGCCACCGTCATCATCACGGCTGCAATCCGAGTGCGCATGATACGAACCTCCTTGGAAATAAAGGGAATCTCACTTCTTGAGATGAGTCTTGCACACATCATGAGATCGGCAAGTGTGCGTTGCGTCACACCCATGGTGACGGTTCAACTACTGGCTGCAATCGTTCGCCGGATGTTCAGCGCACGGACAAGTCGCGGCCTGACGGATGATCAGTAGGTCCGCAGCGCCCAGGGCGTTCGCCAAGTTCCCGACCTGCAAGGGTTCGTGGCCGATCGCGCCCGCGGCCGGGGTCCCGCGAGGAGTGGCGGGAGGCCGGGAGGAGTCCCGTCCGTGCGGCCGGGGAGGGTCGGAGCGGCCCGGGGCCCGGTTCCACGTACTCCGGGTCCGCCCGTTTGACCAGGCCTTGAACCACCCTTTTGTCGAAAGCGATCGTCCGGGCCCCGGCCCGCCCCGCCCTTCGTCCGGACTCCTTCACCCGTCCGGGTAAGCGCCTTGCCTCCGGGGCGAATCGGACGGATACCATCGAACCGATCCCACGGAGGTGGCGGCGTGGCCACGGTCATCGTGCAACTACCCAACCAGAGGCCGGAGTCGGCGCCCGGCACGGCGCCCGCACTGCTGCGGATGGGCCCCGGCGAGACCGCGGTGTTCGGCCGCGGCGAGCCCGCCCGGCCCGTCCCCATCCCACTGCCCGACCAGGGCGTCTCCCGCCGGGCCGGCGAAGTGGTCGCCGCCGAGGACTACTGGCTGCTGTCCAACTTCTCCACCACCGCCACCTACGTGGTGGAGAACCTCGAAGGGGCGGGGGAGCACGTCAAGGTCGCCCCCGGCCGGCTCGGCGCACCCGTCCCCTTCGAACTCTCCCGGGTCCTGCTGCCCGCCCTCGGCGAGCCCGCCGCCTTCAAGGTCTTCGCCCCGCAGCACTCCTACCTGGACGGCCACTCCGCCGGCGCGGACGGCGAACGCACCGTCAGCCCCTTCGCCCTGGACCCGACCGCCAAGTACTTCCTGGTGCTGCTCGCGCTCTGCGAACCCCGGCTGCGCTCGCCCTCCGCCGCCGCCGTCCCCGGGGCGACCGAGGTGCTGGCCCGGCTGCGCGCCCTGCCCGCCTGCCACGGGCTGACCCGCTCGGCGGTGAACTACCACATCGACTACCTCGTCGGCGCCAAACTGCGGCTGCGCGAGCCGTACGAGGAGGGCCCGGCCGGGGGCAAACGCGAGGAACTGGTCGCCCTGGCCCTGCGCTTCGACCTCGTCCGGGAGGAGCACCTCGCGCTGCTGCCGCCCCGGCGCCCGGCCACCCGGCCGTGACCCCGGCCGACCCGCCGGGGCCGCCACCCGGTTCACGGCCGCCCTTCGAGGTGCCCCCGGGCTACCTCCTGGCCGGCTACCGCACCGGCGCCTTCCTCGGCGCGGGCGCCTGGGGCAGCGTCTACGCCGCCGAGGGCCCGGACGGCACCCCGGCCGCCGTCAAGCTGCTCGGACCGGCCCGCTCCAGCCCCGGCCAGCGCCGTACGGCGGCCCAGATGGCCGCCGGGGAACTGCGGTTCAGCCGCCGCGCCGACCACCCCCACCTGATCCGCACCCTCGCCGTGGTCACCGTGGACGACCCCGGCCGCCCCGAACTGGACGGCGCCGTCGCGCTGGTGATGGAACGCGCTGCCCGCAGCCTCCAGGACCTGCTCGCCACCGCGCGCCCCGGCCGGGCCGTCCCCGGTGCCGAGCGGATCCTCGCCGAGGTGTGCGCCGGACTGACCCACATGCACCGGGCCGGCTGGGTGCACGGGGACCTCAAACCGGCCAACATCCTGCTGATGCCCGACGGCACCGCCAAGATCGCCGACTTCGGCCTGACCGCCGAGCTGGAGGGCACCCACGCCTACGCCCCGCCGCTCGGCTCCCCCGACCACGTCCCGCCCGAGTGGTGGTCCCAGCGCACCGGCGCGCGCGGGGTCGCGGTGCGCCCCAGCGCCGACGTCTGGGCCTTCGGGGTGATCGCCCACCAGCTGCTCACCGGAGGGCTGCACCCCTTCCTCGGTGCCACCGCCCGGGCCCGCTCGCTCGCCGCTCAGGCGTACGCGCGCGGCGCGGCCCCGCTGCGGCCGGACCAGGCACTGCCCGCCCGCTGGCGGCCCGTGGTGGCGGCCTGCCTGGCCCCGGACCGGGAGGAGCGCGCCCGCACCGACCTGGCCGCCCTGGTGGCCCGGGCCGGCGCCCGCCCGGCCGCCCGCCGCCGGGTGCTGCGGGCCGGCCTCGGGATGCTGGCCTGCACGGCCGTCCTGCTCGCGCTCACCGGGGGCCCCGAGCCGGTCGGCCGGGCCGGGCCGGGCGGTCACCGCGCCGCACCGCTGCCCGGGCAGATCCCGGCCGGATCCGACGTCCCGCCCGCCTACCGGGGCATGGTCGAGGACGCCGCCCGGCGCTGCCCGGAACCGGAGGTCACCCCCGTCCTGCTGGCCGCCATGCTCAAGGCGGAGAGCGGCTTCGACCCGAACGCGGCCCGCCCGGAGACCGGCGAGTACGGCATCGCGATGTGGACGCCCGCGGTCTTCGAGGCCTGGGCCAAGGCCGCCAGCCACCCCGGGCCGAAGTCCTACCTGGACCCGGGCGACGCGATCGCCGCGATGGGCAACTACGTCTGCTGGCTCGACCAGCAGCTCAAGCGGCAGGGCTTCACCCGCGACCTGCCCGCGCTGGTCGCCGCCGCGTACCGGACCAGCGACAAGACCGTGACGGCCGCCGGGGGCGTCCCGGAGCGGGTCCGGCCGCACGTCGACAAGGTGCTCCGGTACCTCGCCGACTACGGCGGGTGAGCGGACGTATCGGGATGAGTTGTGCCACATCCACCCGTATCCCGGCGCGGGCACCCGGGCGACCGGCCCCCGGTCTGGGATCCTCGGGCGCATGATCACGAAGCTCCGCGCGGCCTCCGCGCAATGGACCGTCGTCGTCCCGGTGGCGGCGTTCGTCGTCCTCGCCCTCACCTGGCACGAGGACCTGCCCGGCTGGGTGGTCGGCGTCGTCGCCGTGTTCCTGGTGGGGGCGGTGCTGGCCGCCGTGCACCACGCCGAGGTGATCGCGCACTGGACCGGGGAGCCGTTCGGATCGCTGGTGCTCGCGGTCGCCGTCACGGTGATCGAGGTCGCGCTGATCGTGACGCTGATGGCCGACGGCGGGGACAAGTCCTCGACCCTCGCCCGGGACACCGTGTTCGCCGCCGTGATGATCACCTGCAACGGGATCATGGGCCTGTCCATCATCGTGGCCGCGGTCAAGTACCGCACCGCCGTCTTCAACGCCGAGGGCACCGGCACCGCGCTCGCCTGCATCGCCACCCTGGCCACGCTCAGCATGGTGCTGCCGACCTTCACCACCAGCACCCCGGGCCCGCAGTTCTCCACCACCCAGCTGACCTACGCGGCCATCGCCTCGCTGGTGGTGTACGGGCTGTTCGTGACCACCCAGACCCTGCGGCACCGGGACTACTTCCTGCCCGTCACCCCGGAGGGCAAGGTCCGCCGGGAGGAGGACGAGGAGGACCACGCGACCCCGCCCACCGTCCGCGCCGCCGGGACGAGCATGCTGCTGCTCGCCGTCGCACTGGTCTCGGTGGTCGGCCTGGCCAAGGGCGTCTCGCCGACCATCGAGTCCGCGGTGGAGAGCGCCGGACTGCCGCACGCCGTGGTCGGCGTGGTGATCGCCCTGATGGTGCTGCTGCCGGAGACCATCGCGGCGCTCCGCTCGGCCGTGCGCAACCGGGTGCAGACCAGCCTCAACCTGGCCCTCGGCTCGGCGCTCGCCAGCATCGGCCTGACCATCCCGGCGGTCGCGATCGCCTCGGTCTGGCTCTCCGGCCCGCTCGTCCTCGGCCTCGAACCCTCGCACCTGGTGCTGCTGACCCTGACGGTCGTGCTCGGCACCCTGACCGTCATCCCGCGCCGGGCGACCCTGCTCCAGGGCGCGCTGCACCTGGGGGTGCTGGCGGAGTTCGTGGTGCTGGCGGTGAATCCGTGACGGGAGTGAACCACTGAGGCCCCTGGGGCCGTGGAGATGAACGGAAGCCCCTGGCACGTCCCCCCGTGCGGTCAGGGGCTTCCGTCGTCTCCGCCCCTGATCAGGGACGAACCCCGGCCCGCCGACGGACGTCGACGGGCCGGGCGCTTCGGTGCCGCGGCTCAGACGCGGCACCGCGGCCCCCGGAGGGCTCAGACCCCCGGGGACCGGCGTACCGGGGTGCCTCAGGCGGAGGTGCGGCGACGGCGGGTGTAGACCACCGCGCCCGCACCGGCGACCAGCAGGGCGGTGCCGGCGCCCGCGTACAGCAGGGTGCCGTCGCTACCGGTGGTGGCCAGCTTCTTGCCGTCGGCGGCCGCGCCCGGGATCGGGGTCGGGACGCTGACCTTGGCCGGCACGACCAGCGGCCGGCTCGGGCTGACCTTGGTGCCGTCCCCGGGGTGCACCGGGACGGTGGCGGTCGGCGGGGTGGACGGGCCGGCGCTCGGCACGGTGCTCGGGGTGCCGCTCGGGACCTCGGCGGCCGGGGTGGTCGGCGCGGGGGTCTTCGCGGGCTCGGTGGCCGGAGTGGTGGCCGGCGTCGTGGCCGGGGTGGTCGGCGCGGGGGTGGTCGGCACCGGCGGCAGCGGGGTGGTGGACGGCGTGGCCGAGTGCGAGGGCGCGGGGGTGTGGCTGGGCTCCGGGGTGTGCGACGGCGTGGCCGAGTGCGAGGGCGCCGGGGTGTGCGAGGGGCTGGTGCTCGGCACGGCGGTCGGCTTGCCGGTCGGGGCCGGGGTCTGCCCGCCGCAGTCGACCTTGAAGACCTTCTGCTTGGGGTTGCTGACGTCCGGGTTCTCCGGCAGCTCGCCGTCGACCAGCGGCACGGCCGCCCAGAACAGCTTGTAGTGGCCGTCCGGGAGCTTGATGTCCTCGGTGCGGATGTGGCCCTCGGAGTCGACCGGGAGGTCGCCGTACACGACCGGCTCGGTCATGTCGCCGTTCATGTCGAAGATCGCCCAGAGCACGTCCTGGTTCGCGTCGAAGCCGAAGGAGTCCAGGTAGAAGGTGCAGACCTTGGGCTCGTTGCGCACGTCCTCCTGACCGGTGCCGGCGTTGTGGATCTTCACGGTGCCGTTGTTGCCGGGGGCGCCCTTCCCGTTGCCGCCGGCGGCGGCGTGCGCGGCGGGGGCGAGCAGGAGCAGGGCGGCGGCGGTGGGGACGGCCACCAGGGAGCGGGCGGCGGTGGAGCGGAGGTGCATGGGTGTTCCATCGGGTACGGCGGGCCGGACGAGTCCGCGCGGTGGGTGGGGGCCTTCGGTCGCCCGCCGGGCGGGGGCCGGCTGGGTACGACGTGAGGGGCACAAAAGTTCCCGCAGGACGAAAGGTGACGCAAGGGGGATTTGGCAGAAATGCAGCGCTGAGGGCGATTTATCCGACTAGTTCCCCACAACGATCCGATCACCCGGTTGTGGTGAATTCATGTGCAGCGCAGGCCTCTGACGTGCTGATGTGCCGATCGGGACCCGGCTCGCCGGGCCGCGAGGACGGCCCGCGGGGCGACGACGGGACGGGTGGCGGGTGGCCGGTAATGGCCGGTTCGCGGGCCGGGTCCGCGTGTCATGGCGGCGGGCGGTGGGCCTGGTTCTCTATCGTCCGTCTGGAACCGCCCAGCCCGCCGATTCCGTTGCGCGTGCGGCCGATCGCGTCAGCCACCGGTCGAGCCAGCAGCCGATCCGACCCCAGGGGGAGTGCTCGATGCCCGGCCCAGAGCAGCAGCTGCGAGCGGAGCGGCAGCAGCCCGCTCCGACCGAGGACAGTGCCGACGTCATCGTGGTCGGCGCCGGACCGGCCGGCTCCACCGCCGCCTACCACCTCGCCCGCACCGGCCTGGACGTCCTGCTGCTGGAGAAGTCCGCCTTCCCGCGCGAGAAGGTCTGCGGCGACGGCCTCACCCCGCGCGCCGTCAAACAGCTGGTCGACATGGGCGTCGACGTCTCCGAGGAGGCCGGCTGGCTGCACAACAAGGGCCTGCGGCTGATCTCCGGGCACCGCTCGCTGGAGTTCGACTGGCCCGAGCTCTCCGCCTTCCCCGGCCACGGACTCGTGCGCCGCCGGGCCGACTTCGACGAGCTGCTCGCCCGCCGGGCCGCCGCGGCCGGTGCCCGGCTGATCGAACGGGCCAACGTGGCAGGGCCGTTGACGGACCAGCGGTCCGGCCGGATCACCGGCGTCAGCGCCAAGGTGGGCGAGGAGCGCAGGCCCGTCGAGTACCGCGCCCCGCTCGTGGTCGCCGCCGACGGCAACTCCACCCGGCTGTCCGTCGCGATGAAGCGCTACCGGCGCACCGACCGCGCGATGGGCGTGGCCTACCGCACCTACTTCACCACCCCGCGCCACCAGGACCGTTACCTGGAGGCCTGGCTCGACCTGCGCCACCCCGACGACCCGGCCCACCGGCTGCTGCCCGGCTACGCCTGGGTGTTCGGCATGGGCGACGGCACCGCCAACGTCGGCCTCGGCGTCCTCGACACCGCGAAGACCGACCTGGACTGGCGCGAGCTGCTGCGGCGCTGGTGCGCCGACCTGCCGCCCGACTACGGCTACCACCCCGAGGCCGTCACCGAGCCGATCCGCGGCTCCGCCCTGCCGATGGGCCTCAACCGCCGACCCCACTACGCCGACGGCCTGTTGCTGATCGGCGACGCCGGCGGCACGGTCAGCCCCGGCACCGGGGAGGGCATCGCCTACGCGATGGAGTCCGGCCGCTACGCCGCCGAGACCGTCGTCCAGGCGCACGCCCGCCGCACCGACCGCGGCCGTGAACTCGCCCTGCGCGCCTACCCGCAGAAGCTCCGCTCCGCCTACGCGGGCTACTTCGCGCTGGGCCGGCTGGCCGCCGACCTGCTCGGGCGGCCCCGGCTGCTCGGTGCGGCCGGAGCCGCCGGGCTGGGCCACCCGGCGCTGTTGAAGGTGGCCTTCCGGCTGATGGTCAACCTGACCGAGCCCGACTCCAAGGACGCCCTGGACCGGCTGCTCCACCTGCTCGGGCGGGTCGCCCCGGGGCGGTGAGGCCGGCGGCCGGGCCGCCCCTTTGTCCGAGTGCGCGGCCCGGCGTCCCGGGCGTGGCCGAAACCGGGGAATCCGGTCGGTCTTCGGCCAAGTCGTGTTGACGAATGATCAGTGAATCCGCTTGCCTGGTGGCGAACCGGCCACGGAGGGTGAGCGCAATGCCCTCCGCGGCTGCTCTCCCACCGATCCTCGTTCGACGGAGACACCGTGCGCCTTCGCCTGCTCGTCGCGCCCCTCGCCGCGGCCGCCGCCCTGACCGCCGTGAGCATTCCCGCCGCCGCCGCCGACACCAGGGCGGCCACCCCGTCCGACCAGTGCTCCGCGGCGTTCTTCGACGGCGACTCCCGCCTCGGCCCCGAGGACCTCCCGACCACCGGCCCGGTCGGCCGCCAACTCGCCGGCTACCAGCGCACCGGCGGCGCCGGCGAGCAGGACTTCCTGACCAAGTACTACGACCCGACCGCCAACGGCGGCAAGGGCGGCTGGATCTACCCGCCGTCCGACGGCTACGTCACCCTCCCCGACGGCAGCCCGGTCGAGTTCGACCTCACCCTGTACCCGAACCAGAACATCGACCGCTACGGCAGCGAGTACGGCTCCTTCCTCGCCCCCGAGGGCCTGCCCTACGCCAACCGCGCGATCCCCCCGCAGAGCCTCGACAGCGTCCCGGCGGCCGGCTGCAACTACCACGACTACAAGGTCGTCAAGCCGTTCAAGGTGCACGCCGGCCCGATCGCCCCCTGGTTCAACCAGCCCGGCTGGGGCCTCCAGTACCAGCTCGACGCCGCCCTCGTCCCCAGCGGCCCGGCGAAGCTGAACGTGCTCTGGCTCGTGGAGAACGGCTACCTCGCCCGGATCTGACCGGACTCCGGCCGGACCGGTCGCCGCCGGATTAATCACTGGCGGGCGCGGCGCGACGGGAGGTAGGAAGGCGGGGTGACCACCAGTGACCTGGCGACCGACCGGCGCCCCTTCCAGCCCGAGGTCCTCGACCTGGGCGCCTTCCAGCTGCGCCCCTGGGGCCGCGCCCTCGACCTGCCCGGCGGCACCGTCGCCGCCGTGACGGCGGCCGCCGCCGACGCGGAGATCGCCCGCTGGAACCCCCTGCACGACGCCACCCACCCGGCCGGCGCCGAGGCCTACCTCGACCGCGCCGACCAGCGCTGGGCCGACGGCAGCACCGCCTGCTTCGCCGTCACCGACCGCGCCGACGGCCGGCTGTGCGGCAACGTCGTGCTGCTCTGGACGGACCAGGGCGAGGGCGTCGCCATGGTCGGCTACTGGCTGCTCGCCGCCGCCCGCGGCCGCGGCTTGGCCACCCTCGCCACCACCGCCATCACCGACTGGGGCGTGCGCACCGCCGGGGTGCGCCGCATCGAGCTCTACCACGCCGTCGGCAACGACTCCTCCTGCCGGGTCGCCGCCCGGGCCGGCTTCCCGTACGAGGGCACCCTGCGCGGCTCCTACCGCTACGGCGACGGCCCCTACAACGACGAGCACCTCCACGCCCGCCTGGCCACCGACCCGCCGGTCACCCTCGGCTGAACCCGGGGCCGGACAACCGGGTCACGGCCCGCCCCGGCCCGCCCCGGTCTCCGCCGACCCGCGCCCGCCCCCGCCTCCGCCCGGGCCGTCCATCGCCTGTCTACCGGTGCTTCGTAGGTTCCGCCGCAGTAATGTCACCGATCCTCTGGAGAGACATGTTGCGGTTGCGAACGACCGTCCCCGGCCCGGCGGCGGGGGGATCGCCGCCCCGACGCCGGGCCGAGGGGCTGCGCCGGGTCCTGCTGGTCCTGCTGGCGATCCTCCTCCTGCCGATCGGGGCGAACGGGCCGGCGCACGCGGCCCAGGACGACCCGTCCCAGCGCTACCTGAACTTCATCGGGGACCTCCAGCGCAACTTCACCCGCCCGTACCGCGGCGACTACAACATCACGCTCGACAATGCCACCCCCGTGACGGTCAACCTCTTCGATCTGGTCCACCCGAACCGGGATCAGCCGGCGAACATGGAGACCGGGCTGATCATCGCGCCGAACGACCTCTACATCTGCGGCTTCTACACCATCCGGGACGGAGTGCGGACGGTCTACCGCATGCGCGACGACGGCATCGGCTCGTCCAGGGTCGCCCGCAACACGTGGTTCAACCAGCAGCAGCTAACTCTGGGGGACGGCAGGTACGTCTACCTCAACGACATCGGTGTGGACTACGGCGACCTCAGGAACGAGAGCGCCAACCGGGACAACCCCTTCACCTTCGAGAACCGTTGGGTGAACATCGACGCCGATGCGCTGACGCGCGCCGTCGGAATCCTGGAGGGCGTCACCTTCCATCGGCGGAATGCGGCGAACGTCGCTCAGCAGACACCGTGGTTGCGCAGCGCTCTGATGGTCCTCGTCGAAGCCCTGGCCGAGGGCACCCGGTTCCGCAACATCAGGGACGCCATCGGGGCGGCGCTGCGCAGCGGGATCCCGGCCCGCATTGCGCAGTTCGAACCCCAGATCCAGACCTGGAACGCGCGGAGCAGCGACCTGTGGGAGGCCAACCAGGACCCGGGCAACTCCTGGTTCGCCGCCCGAGCGGCCGCCGTCGGGCTGGCCGTCCTCCAGGTCCGGACGGGGGGTCCGATCTGCCGGATCCCGCGGTCGAGCGACGGCGCGCCCGGGTGCGGCCGCCCGCTGGTGAACGCGAGTTTCAGCACCGGCCGCGACATGTACCTCCTCCAGGGGCCGTTCGTCGCCCGCATCAAGGACGCTTCGCAGAACGCCGTCCTGGCCGGAGGCACGGAGGACACCGTCTCCCACCTGTGGCCGGTCCTGGCGGGCACGCCCTTCGCGAACGGCTTCGACGCGGCCTTCACGCTGCCGGAGGACCCGGACGAGGTGATGCTGTTCCGCGGGGACCAGTACATGCGGATGCGGTTGGACTCCGACGGGAACGCCAAGGTCACCAAGGCGCCGACGACGATCGCGGACGGGTGGCACAGCCTGGCCGGCAGTGACGGCACCAGGCCCTTCACCCAGGGGGTCGACTCGGCCCTGTCGGTGATGGAGAACCAGGTCTTCCTCTTCAAGGGCGACACCTACGTGTCGCTGGAAGTCAACATCGGCAGCTCCACCGACCGCGTGCTCAACGGGCCCAAGCCCATCGGCGACAACTTCAGGGCCCTGGCCAAGGCCGGCTGGACCGACGGGTTCAACGCGGCCGTCCGCTGGCCGGGGGTGCAGACCTTCGACCGGGCCTTCGCCGCCTTCTTCCGCGGGAACCAGTGGACCAGGGGATTCGTCGCGGCCGGCGGCCCGGACAGCGACCTCGTCTTCACCGCCGATGCGCTGCGCTGGGGCGTCCTGGCGGGCACGATCTTCGCCGCGGGCGACACCACCGGCATGACGAAGATCCCGCGGACGGACGACAAGGGCGGCCCGACGAGCACGCCCCCGCCCTCGGCGGCCGGCGTCTCGCTGGTCAACGACAGCACCGGCCGGGTCGCCGACGTCGACCAGGCGAACCCCGCCAGCGGCACCAAGGTCAAGGCCCTGGGCGGGAAGGGGAACCAGGCGCAGAAGTGGAACCTGGACCGCCAGGACGACGGCCGGTTCGCGATCCGCACGGCCCTCGACCCCGGCCAGGTCCTGGAGGCCAACGGCAACCGGTCGCAGAGCGTGGACGGCACCAGCTACTACACCGCGCTGCAGCGGGACGGCGGTGGTGCGAACCAGCGCTGGCGGCTCGACGCGCTGGGCGGGCAGACGTACCAGCTCGTCACCTCGGACGGCGGCTGCCTGACCGACCAGGGCGAGGACAAGGCCCTGGCCTTCTGGAGGTGCACCGGGGCCTTCGAGCAGCGGTGGCACCTGGAGGGCGGCACCAGCACCGGTGATCCCGGGGGGCGGGGCTCCGCGGGTTCCCCCTTCGACGACTCCGCGGACGACCGGGGGACGAAACCCGCGTCCGCCGGTGACTGCCGGCCGGAGGGGATGACGCCCACGGACGGTGTGTCGGCCCGCTACTGCGACGTCTACGACGGCAGCGGCCGGGAGTGGGTCGGCAACGGCCGTTCCCGGCGCGCGGTGGGCTACTTCACCGGGTGGCGCTCCGGGGCGAAGGGCGATCCGGCCTACCTGGTGTCGAACATCCCCTGGTCGAAGGTGACGCACGTCAACTACGCCTTCGCCAAGGTGGACGGGAACCGCATCAGCGTCGGCGACGTGAACGACCCGGAGAACCCGGCCACGGGCATGACCTGGGACGGGGACCGGAACGCGATGGACCCCGCCCTGCCGTACAAGGGGCACTTCAACCTGCTGAACACGTACAAGAAGAAGCACCCGGCGGTGAAGACGCTGATCTCGGTCGGCGGCTGGGCGGACACGCGCGGCTTCTACGCGATGGCGACCAACGCGGACGGCTCGGTCAACCAGGCGGGGATCGACACGTTCGCCGACTCCGTGACGGAGTTCCTGGACCGCTACGGGTTCAACGGTGTCGACATCGACTACGAGTACCCCGGCGCCCTGCCCAGTACGGGCAACCCGCTGGACTGGGACGTGTCCGATCCGCGGCGCAAGGGGCTGCAACAGGGCTACACCGCGCTGATGAAGACCTTGCGGGCGAAGCTGGACCGGGCCGGTGCGGACAAGGGCCGCTACTACCTGCTGACCTCGGCCGGGTCCGCCTCCGGCTACCTCGTGCGCGGGCTGGACGCCGGCCAGGCGCTCCAGTACCAGGACTTCGTCAACGTCATGAGCTACGACCTGCACGGCTCGTGGAACAAGTACGTCGGCCCGCAGGCCCCGCTGTACGACGACGGCCGCGACAACGAGCTGGCGGACGCCGGGATCTACGACGACCAGCGCGCCGACACCAAGGACTACGGGAAGAACGGGTACTTCAACGTCGACTGGGCCTACCACTACTACCGCGGTGCCCTGCCGCCCGGGCGGATCAACCTCGGCATCCCCTTCTACTCACGCGGCTGGCAGAACGTGCAGGGCGGTACGGACGGCCTGTGGGGCACCTCCGCCATGCCCGACCAGTCCAAGTGCCCGCGGGGCGTGGGCGGCCGGGGGCCGGCCAAGGGCCAGGACTGCGGACTGGGCGCGACCGGCATCGACAACGTGTGGCACGACACGGAGGACGGCCGTGAGGTCGGGGCCGGGTCGAACCCGCTGTGGCACACCAGGAACCTCCAGGACGGCCGCACCCCCGGCTACCTGAAGGCCTACGGCGTCGACCCCGGCACCGACGCCGGGAAGCCGACCGGTACGTACGCGGAGAAGTACTCCGACCCGCTCCAGTCGTCGTGGCTGTGGAACGACGCCAAGAAGGTGTTCCTGTCGACGGAGAACGAGAAGTCCGTCGACGCGAAGGCGAAGTACATCGCGGACAAGGGCATCGGCGGGGCGATGATCTGGGAGCTCGCCGGTGACTACACCAAGCGCGCGAACGGCGAGTGGGGGATGGGCTACGACCTGACCACCCGGCTCGACAACGCCCTCAAGGGCGCGGGGGCCTCGGGCAACGCCACCGGCGGCGGCAAGTCGCTCCCCGCCCAGGTGATCGACGTCAAGGCCGAGCTGGTGGACTTCCCCACGGCAGTGGCGGACATGTGGCCGATCCAGCCGAAACTGCGGATCACCAACAGCTCCAAGGTCGCCCTCGCCCAGGGCACGGAGATCTCCTTCGACCTCCCCACCTCCACCACGCCGGTGGTGAAGGACGGCGCCTGGAAGGTGATGGGCGGCATCACCCCCGGCCACAGCGGTCCGAACGCGGGGGGCTTGAAGGGCGACTTCCACCGGGTGACGATCAAGCTCGGTTACTGCGAGGACGTTCCGGCCGGCAGGTCGAAGGACATCGACGTCAAGTACTACCTGCCCGTCACCGGGCCGGCGAACGTGACGTTCAGGATCGGCGGGACGGAGTTCGGTTCGACGGGTGACCGGCGCCGCGCCGTGACGACGGTCGACCCGCCCGCCCCGGCGTCCGGCTCCCAGTGCCAGGCCGCGCCGTGGCAGGCGCACGCCTACAACCCGAACCCGTCGTTCGCGTTCTGGCAGACCGGCGACAAGTGGATCATCGAGGACCGCAACAGCGGCAACGTCCTCGACCACCCCGGGAGTTGGGCCGACGCCCACCTGTCGATGAAGCAGGCCGGCAACGCCAACCAGCTGTGGACGGTGAGCGAGGACTCCCAGGGGTGGTACCACATCAAGTCCGGTACCAGCGGCCACGACCAGTGCCTCGGCGCCACCACGGCCAGGGGCACCCTCACCGTGCGGGACTGTGACGGCAAGGTCGACCAGTGGTGGCGCCTGGTACGGCTCAGCACGGACCAGGCCACCGCGGGCAAGCCGCTGCTGGACTCGGCGGCCCCCGGCGGCCCCGTGCACGGCGCCGCCTACGCCCTGGGCGGCTTCGTCGGCGGGAACGACGACTGGTGGAAGGTGCCGGCCTACCTCGCCGCACCCGCCAACAGCGCCACCGCCTCCAGCACGAAGATCATCGCGGGGGACACCGAGGGGGCCTGGGCCTCGACGGTGTCGTGGAACGGCTCCTACTGGCGGGCCAAGTGGTGGAACAAGGCCACGGACGAGCCCGGCAGGAGCGACGCCTGGCAGAAGCTCGGCCCCACCCCCTGACCGCCCCAACCCCTGATCGCCCCACCCCCTGACCGCCTCGGACCCCGACCGGGGGGTGCCGGGACTCGGGTAATGACGACCGAGGACCTGGACACCCCCGGCCGGGGCCCCGGTCAGCCGGGGAGCTGGGTGAACTGGGCGAGCTGGATGAGGTTGCCGCAGGTGTCGTCCAGCACCGCGACGGTGACCGGGCCCATCGCCGTGGGCTGCTGGGTGAACCGCACCCCGAGCCGGTGCAGGCGGTCGTACTCGGCGTGCACGTCGTCCACCGCGAACTGGGCGGCCGGGATGCCGTCCTCGACCAGCGCGGTCTTGTACGGCCCGATGGCGCGGTGGGCGTCGGGCTCCAGCAGCAGCTGGGTGCCGTCCGGCTGCTCGGGGGAGACCACGGTGAGCCAGCGGTACGCGCCGAGCGGGACCTCCGCCTTCTTCACGAAGCCCAGCACCTCGGTGTAGAAGCGCAACGCCTTGTCCTGGTCGTCGACGAACACGGTGGTCAGGTTGATCCTCATGGGGTGCCCTCCTACGCGCCCGGGTGGTGGCGGCCGTCGCCGAGCCGATCGTAGATCGCCCGCAGCCAGGGTTGCCGGACGGCGGGCAGCCGGGCGAGGTGGTGGCGCAGCAGGTACCGGTCGGGTTCGAACAGGAAGGCGGGGCGCAGCGGCAGCGGGTCGTCCCGCTCCTCCCCGGCGGGCAGCCTGGTGGCGAGACGGGGCGGGGGGAAGGCCAGGTACCTCCACACCCCGGCGTCCAGCGGGACGGCCACGGTGCCGGAGGGCGCCGGCCAGGCGGCGCCGGTCCACGGGTGGCGGGGGACGAGGGCGATGTCCGGCTCCGCCACCGGCACCGTCAGCTCCGTACCGCACCCGGCGCACGCGAACACCGCCACCCGCTCCCCTCCCCGTCGACGGACCTCCGGAGTATTCCGGCCCGCGCGGCGCCCGCCAAGCGGTTTTCCGGTGCCCGGGGCGGCCGTTCCGGGCAGGCTGCGCGCCGGGCCGGGGAGCGTCCTAACCTGGAAGGGCGCGCGGTGCGTGACCTGCGCGGGGGAAGCCCCGACGCAGGGCCCGGAGCACGGGAGAGGTGGCCATGACGGTGATCTCGGCGGCCCTGATCGGCACCGACTGGCGGCCCCGGCTGCCCGGCGGCGCCGAGCTGTTGCGCGAGTGCGCCGTGCGGGGCTGGACGGTGGTGCTGACCGGCCCCGGCCCGGCCGGGGTGCGGGCACTGACCGTGACCGCCCCCGGTGGCGATGCCGTGCGGGCCGCACTGGCGCTGGTGGGCGGCGGGCCCTCGCACGCGGTGGCCGTCGCCGGGAGCGTGCGCGAGGTGCTGGCGGCGCGCCGGGCCGGGGTGCCCTGCGTCGCCCTGGAGGCCGGCGGGGACGCCGGTCCCGAGCTGCGGGCGGCCGGCGCGGACGAGGTCCACCGCGACGCCGCCGCCCTGCTGCGCGTCCTGGACGACAGCCTGCTCGCCCGTCCCCGGGCCTTCGGGCGCGTGGCCGCCGCAACCGGCGGCCCCCGGAACGGTTAACGCCGGCCCGTACCGGGCAACCGCCCGGGTGCGAGCACGTCACCGGAAGTGTCGGAGGTGACCGAGATGGACGGACCCGCGTTGAGCGGATGGGAGCGGCGGCTCCTCGAGGAGATCGAGTCCGATCTGCGCCAGGACACGCGCCTCGACCGGAAGTTGAGCACGATGGGGGCCAAGCGGCCGAACCGGTTCCTGGACGCCCTGCGCGGCGTCGGGCGCCGGATCTCGGTCGGGGTCCTGTTGACCGTACTGGTGATGACGTCGATCTGCGTGGGCATCGGCGTGCGCACTCCGACCACTGCGGTGCTGACCGCCCTCGGGGTGGTCTGGGCCGCCTCGGTGGCGGCCTCGGTGGCCGCCACGGCGCTGCTGCGGCGGCGACGGGCGCCGGGCCGGGGCGACGGCGTCGTCGGCGGTGCAGCCCCGGACCGCGAGGACGGGCGGGACCGCCGGGAACGCCGGGACCGCGGGGAGGGACGGGACCGCGGGGACGGCCGGGACGGACGTGAACGAAGGCCCTGGGACCGCCCGGAGGCGTGACGCGACGGGGGGCCGAACCATCGAGAGGTGCGCATGAGTACCGACCTGTGGGAGTACCGCCCGGGCTCCCACCCCGCCGCCGACCTCAGCCTGGTCGGGTACGAGGCCCAGGCGACCGACGGACCCCTCGGCCGGGTCGACCAGGACGCCGGCGACCACCTGGCCGTCGACGCCGGCGCCTGGGTGCCGGGTGCGAGGGTGCTCGTCCCGGTCGGTCTGGTCGCCCGGATCGACCACCTGGACCGCGCCGTCCACCTGGACTGCCCGCGCGCCCGGCTGGGCACCGTCCCGCCGCCCGCCGAGCACCTCACCACCGCCCGCCGGCGCTGAGCCGTGGACCGCTGACCATGGGCTGGCCCGCCACCACCCTGACCGGCCGGACGATCGCCTTCCTGGTCGCCCCGTACGGCACCGAACAGGAGGAACTGGCCTCGCCCTGGCAGGCGGTGCTCGAAGCCGGCGGGCGCCCGCGCCTGCTCTCCACCGCGCCCGGCCGGGTCCAGGCCGTCCGGCACCGCGCGCCCGGGGACACCTTCGCGGTGGACGTCCCGGTGGCCGAGGCGGACCCGGCGGACTACGCCGGGCTGGTGCTGCCCGGCGGCGTCGCCGGTCCGGACGCGCTGCGGCTCGACCCGGCAGCGGTCGCCTTCGTCCGGGCCTGCTGCGCCGCCGGCCGCCCGGTCGCGGCGATCTGCCACGCCGCCTGGACCCTGATCGAGGCCGACGCCGTCCGCGGCCGCACCCTCACCTCCTGGCCCAGCCTGCGGACCGACCTGGTCAACGCGGGCGCCCAGTGGGTCGACCGGGAGGTGCACGTCTGCCGGGACGGCCCGGGCCCGCTGGTGACCAGCCGCACGCCGGGCGACCTGCCGGTGTTCGAGGACACCTTCGTCACCGAGTTCGCCCACGCGGCGGCCGGGCGACGGAAGTGACGCGGGGTCAGAGGATTCGTCCGTGGGTGCACGTCCGGGGCGGAGGAGCGTGACCGCGCCGGGGTCAGTCCCCGCGCAGGCGGACGAAGGTGGCGGTGGGCGGGCGGCCGGTGAGGGTGACCTCGGCGCGCAGCGGGGCGGTGAGCGGGTGCACCCGGCCGTGGTCGGGGTCGGCGGCGGGCGGGCCGAGCAGCGGGCCGGCCGCCCGGGCGACCTCCCGGGCCTGCACCGGGGTGAGCCGTGGGGTGGTCAACAGCACGCGGCCGTCGCCGAGTTCGAGCACCAGGGCGTGCGGCCGGTCGGCCGGACCGGTCAGGGCGCGGACGGTGGCGTCCTCGGTGTCGCTGCGCCGGTACTTGACCCAGGCCCGGCCCGCGCCGCGCGCCCGGTACGGGGAGGCGGCGGCCTTGCACACCAGGCCCTCCACGCCGGTGTCGGCCAGCTGGGTGATCCACGCCACGGCCTCCGCCCGGTCGGTGGTGGCCAGCACCGGCTGGATCGGCGGCGGGACGTCGGCCAGCGCGGCCAGCAGCAGCCGGCGCCGGTCGGTGAGCGGCAGGCGCCGGACGTCCCGGCCGGGCAGGGCCAGCAGGTCGAAGGCGATCAGCCCGAGCGCGACGTCCGGGGCGGCGGCCCGGGCCTGCCGGGTGTGCAGCAGCTCCTCGAAGGCGAACCGCCCGGCCCGCCAGGCGACCAGTTCGGCGTCCAGCACCAGCCCCTCGGGCAGCCGGGCGACGGCGGCGGCGATCGGCGGGAACTCGGGGGCGAGGTCGCGGCCGCTGCGGGACTGCAGGAAGGCCGGCCGGTCGCCGCGGGCGAAGGCGACACAGCGGAAGCCGTCCAGTTTCAGCTCGTACTGCACGCCGCCCCCGCCCAGCCCGTCGGCGGGCGGCACGGCGGTGACGGCGGCGGGGCGCATCACCTCGACCGGCGGGTGGAGCGCCTGCCGCGGCTGGGAGGGCCGCGCCGGGGCCGTGGGGGCCGTGGAGGCCGAGGTGGCCGTGGGGGCCGAGGTGGCCGAGGGCGCGGCACCGGCGGCGGGTGCCGCAGGCAGCGGCCGGGCCTGCTCCGGGTCCAGCAGCGGCGCGAACAGGTCGCCGTGCGCCGCCAGCCGGCCCGGCAGCTCGGCGAGGGTGAACACCAGCTCCGCCTCCCCGCGGGCCCGCTCCAACTCGGCCCAGGCCAGCGGGGCGGAGACCGTCGGCAGCGGCCGGGCCCGCAGGGTGTACGGGGCGGCGGTGGTCTTCTTGGCGTTGTTCTGCGACCAGTCGACCAGCACCCGGCCGCGCCGCCGGGCCTTGGCCATGGTGTGCACCACCAGCTCCGGGTGCTCCGCCTCCAGGGCGGCGGCCAGCGCCTTGGCGTACCCGGAGACCTCGGCGCTGGGCGTGGGCTCGATCGGCACCAGCAGGTGCAGGCCCTTGGAACCGGAGGTCTTCACCCAGGCCGACAGGCCGTCCGCGGCCAGCCGCTCGCGCAGCAGCAGCGCGACCGCCCGGCAGGTGAGCACGTCGGCGCCCTCGCCCGGGTCGAGGTCCAGGACCAGCCGGTCGGCCAGCCCGGGCGCGGCGGCGTGCCACTGCGGGACGTGCAGTTCCAGGCAGCCCAGGTTGGCGACCGCCAGCAGCGCCGCGCCGTTCTCCAGCACCACCTGGCGCAGCTCCCCGGCGGTGCTCGGCACGTCCACCGTGCGCACCCAGTCCGGGGTGCCCGGCGGCGGGTTCTTGGCGACGAACACCTCCGCCTCGACGCCGTCCGGGCAGCGCAGGAAGGAGACCGGGCGGTCCCGCAGGTGGGGCAGCAGGGCGGTGTGCACCGCGGCGTAGTAGCGCAGCACCTCGCCCTTGGGGGTGCCGATGCTCGGGTAGTACACCTTGTCGAGGTGGGACAGGGCGAGGGTGTGCCCGTCGACCGTCATCTGCGGCATCGGCGCTCTCCGGGAGTGCTGCGGTGGCCCCCTCAGCCAGTCTGCCCCGCCCCCGCCGCCCGGGCCCGGCGGCCGGAGCCCGCGGCCGCTCCACCGGGGTCCGGCTCACGGCGCCGGGGTCCGGCTCACGGCGCCGGGGCGGGCCGGGGCGCGCCCGGGTAGGTGCCGAAGTACCAGTGGTTGCCCTCCGGGTCGGCCGCGGCGAAGTCGCGCGAGCCGTAGTCGGTCTCGGTCAGGCCGGTGGTGATCCGGGCCCCGGCGGCCACGGCCCGGGCGTGCACGCCGTCCGGGTCGGCGGTGACCACGTACGCGCTGAACGTGCCCGGCTCGCCCCGCCACTGGCCCGGCGCGGTCTCGCGCACCGAGCCGAGCATCACGCCGCCGCCCTCCGGCCAGGCCAGTTCGGCGTGCGCCACGAACTCGCCCTCGCCGTAACTGGCCACCTCCTGGAAGCCGAAGGCCTCCACCAGGAAGCGGATCAGGGCGCGGGCGTCGGTCGCGCGCAAGGTGGGCCAGACCTGCGGGGCAGGGGTCTCGGTGTCCATGAATCTCACTCCTCGGGTGCGGTGGTTACGCCTCCCACTCTGCGGCCGCCCCCGCCGCCCCGCCTTGGACGTTTCGGAACTTGCCCTCCTCCGGCCGCTCCGCCGCCAGCCAGGCACTCGGCGCCGACCCCGCCAGCGCGCGGAACTCCCGGGCCAGGTGCGCCTGGTCGAAGTAGCCGCAGCGGAGCGCCAGTTCCGCCAACCGGGGCGGCGGCGCGCCGGTCGCCAGCAGGTGCCGGGCCCGGTCGAAGCGGATCACCCGGGCGGCGGCCTTCGGGGTCAGCCCGGTCTCCCGGCGGAACCGCTCCTGGAGGTGCCGGGCGCTCCACCCGGTCTCCCGGGCCAGCTCGGCCACCGGCAGCGCCCCGCCGCTGCGCCGCAGCGCCCGCCAGGCCCAGCCCACCTCCGGCGGTACCAGGCCGGACGGCCGGGCGGCCCGCAGCAGCGCCCCGTCCAGTGCGGCGAACCGCTCCGCCCAGCCGTCGGCCGCCCGCAGCCGCTCCTGCAACTGCGGGCCGAGCCGGCCGAGCACGTCCTCCGCCGGGACGTCGATCCCGGCCAACTCCCCTGCGGGCAGACCGAACAGCGCCCGGGCGGCGAGCGGGTGCACGGCGATCTGCACCCCGGACTGGGCGCCCTCGTGGGTGATCAGGGCGGGGGAGGTGTGCAGCCCGCCGAGCAGCGTCGGGTAGCTGCCGGGCGGCTGCGCCGGATCGGGGTGGCCGGCGATCACCAGCGGCTCGTCCAGGGTGAGGATGAAGGTCAGGTACGGGGAGGGCAGGCCGCGGTGCACGGCCGGGGCCAGGCCGCGCTGGCGGTAGCCCGAGTACCAGGCCACGTACGGGCGCAGCGCCGTCGCGGGCCGGGCGCGGACGGCCTCGTCGACCGGGTCGGTGGCTTGCGTGGTCACGGGTTCCAGTATCGGCGCCCGCGGTCGCGGGCGGGAGCGCGGTCGCCTACGGTGAGGGCACGGTCACCCTGTGAGGGGCGCGGTGCGCCGCCGGGGGATGGCCGCCGGGGGGCAACACCGACGAAGGAGTCCCCGTGACCACTGCCCGAGACATCATGCACACCGGCGCCCAGTGCATCGGCGCCCACCAGACGCTGGACGAGGCCGCGAAGATGATGCGCGACAAGAACGTCGGCGCGCTGCCGATCTGCGGCGACGACCAGAAGCTCCACGGCATCATCACCGACCGCGACATCGTGGTGCGCTGTCTCGCCGAGGGCAAGGACCCGGCCGCCATGACGGCCATCGAACTGGCCGGGCACCTGCACTGCGTGCGGGCCGACGACAGCATGGACACGGTGCTCAAGAAGATGGAGCAGCACCAGATCCGGCGCATCCCGGTGATCGACGGCGACCGGCTGGTCGGCATGATCAGCGAGGCCGACCTGGCGATGGGTCACCGCGAGGGCCACCGGCTGACGGACCAGCAGATCATCGAATTCATGGACAGCGTCTACTCGAAGCGCTGACGCGCCCACCTTGAACGACGGCCCCGCCGTGCCCGCGGCGGGGCCGCTCGCCGTCTCATGGGCTGGATTTTCCTTTCTCGCAAGGCGAGATGCGGGCACAATCGCGCACATGGGAAAGCAGTACGAATGCATCGACGGCCGGCTGCGGCAGTTCATCGAACGCCAGCCCGTCTACTTCGTCGCGACGGCACCGCTGGCCGGTGACGGGCACGTCAACCTCTCGCCCAAGGGCCGCTCCGGCACTCTCGCGATCATCGACGAACTCACCCTCGCCTACCTGGACTTCGGCGGCTCGCAGGCCGAGACCATCGCCCACCTGCGGGAGAACGGCCGGATCACCCTGATGTGGTGCGCCTTCGACGGCCCGCCCACCGTGGTGCGGGTGCACGGCCACGGCGAGCCGGTCTTCCGGGACGACCCGCGCTTCGCGGACCTCCTCGCCCGCTTCGAACCCGGGGTGGACGGCTCGGGCCTGCGGGCCATCGTGCTGGTCCGGGCCGAACGGGTCAGCGACTCCTGCGGGTACGCCGTGCCGTTCATGGACTACCGCGCCGACCGCGACCTGCACGCGCAGTACTTCGACCGCAAGGACGAGGACGAGTTCGGCGCCTACTGCGAGCGCAAGCCCCTCGTCGCCACCAGCATCGACGGCCTGCCCGCCCTCCCCCTCCCACTCCCCGCCCGCCCGACCGCGTCGACCCAGTCGGCCTGAGGGTCTGCGGGCCGGACGGGCGGGGCGGACGGTGACATGGCGAAGCCGCCGTACCCCGGGGGGTGCGGCGGCTTCGTGGGTGCGTGGGGCGGCGGGCTTACTTGCCCAGGCCGGCCTTGACGGAGCAGATCGGCCAGGCGCCGGGGCCCTGGGCGGCGAGGACCTTCTCGCCGATCGCGATCTGCTGGGCCTTGGAGGCCATGTGGGCCTGTGGGGCGTACGCGGTGCCGCCGAAGGCCGCCCAGGTGCTGGAGGTGAACTGCAGGCCGCCGTAGAAGCCGTTGCCGTTGTTGATGGCCCAGTTGCCGGTGGCCTCGCAGGAGGCGACCTTGTCCCAGACCGACGCCGGCGCGGCGGAGGCGCTGGTGGCCGTGACGAGGCCGGCCACCGGCAGCGCGGTGAGCGCCCCGGCCATCAGAGCCATCCGGACGCGGTTGCGGCGCTTCGGGGTGGCAGTGGTGGTGGCAGCGGCAGTCTCGTTACGGAAGGTCATGCGTTTCCTTTCGGAGGGGGTGTGCGGGCGTGCGGAACCAGGCCTTCGGAAGGCCGTCGGTTGCGGGGACGCATCGCTCGCGCGGTCCGGCACCGTTCCTGCCCGGGGGCCGTGGGGCCCGGCCGGAGCGGAATCGCTCGGTGCAACGAGTTCGAAGGTACGGGGGTGGTCGTGGCGGTTTCAAGGAATCGCAGGTTCGAGCACGTCAGAGGCCTGTTACCGCAGGTAGCGATCACGAAAATAAGGTGATTCAGACCGATTTGCGGCTATTTCCAAGATCAAACCACCCCCGGAAGTGGCCCCGGTCACCGCGAAGGCCGTGTGAGGCCGCGCACACCGTCGACAGCGCGTGACGGCCCGCCCGCCCCCGGTACCGGCGCGGCGCCGCCGCGGGCCCGCCCGGGTGGCCCGCGCCACAGCCCTCACCCGGAGTGCCCCCGCCGGCCACCCACGGTGGCGGGCATAGCCTTCCGCCCATGAGCAATGACAGCGATGCGGCCGACACCGGGGCCGTCGAGGGCGCGGGCCGACCGGCCGGCGCCGAGCACGGGGAGCACCAGCCGGCCGTCGCACCGAGCGGCTTCGAGCTGGGGACCGACGGACCCAAGGTGATCCTGGCGGGCCTGGACGGCTCCGACTCCTCCTGGCGCGCCACCGCCTACGCCGCCGGACTGGCCCGCCGGCAGGGCGCCCAGCTGGCCGTCGCCTACGTCCAGCCGATACTCGGCGCCGCCACCGCCCTGGCCGGGGCCGCCGTGGAGGAGACCACCCAGGAGGTCGCCGACGAGCTGCTGGCCGCGCTGCGCGAGGCCGAGCAGCGGGTGAGCGAGGTCTGGCGGGTGGAGTGGAGCTTCCTCACCCTGCGTGGCGACCCCTACGCCGGCCTCGCCAAGCTCGCCGACGAGCTGCGCGCCGACGCCGTGGTGGTCGGCGTCTCGGAGCAGGCCGGGCACAAGGTGATCGGCTCGGTCGCGGTCCGGCTGGTCAAGGCCGGCCGCTGGCCGGTCACCGTCGTGCCGTAGCCGTAGCCGTAGCCGTAGCCGTAGCCGTAATAGGGGTGGCCGTCGGAGGGGTGGCCGCAGTGGTACGGGCCCGGACCGCCCGCCGGGCGGCGCCGGAGCGGCGGGTAGGGTGCGTGACCATGACGGAGACGTCGGGCGCGCACCCCACCGAGCCGGCCCACCCGACCGGTAACGACCTGCATCTGGACCTGCCCGCCACCGGCGGCCGCCGCGCCGCACTGATGGCCGCGCTGCGCGAGGCGATCCGCAGCGGCAGACTGGCCCCCGGCACCCGACTGCCGCCCTACCGGGCCCTGGCCACCGACCTCGGCCTGGCCCGCAACACCGCCGCCGAGGCCTACGCCGAGCTCGTCGCCGAGGGCTGGCTCACCGCCCGCCAGGGCTCCGGCACCACCGTCGCCGACCGCGCCGCACCCGTCCCGCCCACCCGGGCCCGCCGCCCCGCACTCCGCTCCGGACCGGCGCACGACCTGCGCCAGGGCCAGCCCGACGCCGCCTCCTTCCCCCGCGCCGCCTGGTTGGCCGCCGCCCGCCGGGCCCTCACCGCCGCCCCGAACGAGGCCTTCGGGCCGGGCGACCCCCAGGGCCGGCCCGAACTGCGCGCCGTCCTCGCCGACTACCTCGCCCGCGCCCGCGGCGTGCGCACCGACCCCGACCGGATCGTGGTCTGCTCCGGCTTCGCCCACGCGCTGCGCCTGCTCTTCGACGGTGCCGCGCCCGCCCTGCCGCCCGCCGACCAGGGGCCGCTGGCCGTCGAGGCGTACGGGCTGGGCTTCCACCGCGGGCTGCTGGCCGCCGCCGGCGTCACCGCCGTCCCGCTGTCGATCGACGAACAGGGCGCCCGGATAGGGGAGTTGGCCCGGTGCCCGGAGGTCCGGACGGTCCTGCTCACCCCCGCCCACCAGTTCCCGACCGGCGGCCCGCTGCACGCCGGGCGCCGCGCCGCCGTGATCGACTGGGCGCGCGGACGCGGCGGGCTCGTCCTGGAGGACGACTACGACGGGGAGTTCCGCTACGACCGCCAGCCGGTCGGCGCCGTCCAGGGGCTCGACCCCGAACGGGTCGTCTACCTCGGCAGCGCCAGCAAGAGCCTGAGCCCGGCGCTGCGCCTCGGCTGGATGGTCCTGCCGGACCACCTGGTCGACCGGGTGCTCGCCGCGAAGGGCGAACGCGAGGCCTGGGCCAGTGCGTTGGACCAGCTGACGCTCGCCGAGTTCATCGACTCCGGCGGCTACGACCGCCACCTGCGCCGGATGCGCCGCCGCTACCGGGACCGCCGCGACCAGCTGGTGACCGCGCTGGCCGCCCACGCCCCGCACATCGAGGTGTCCGGCATCGCGGCCGGCCTGCACGCCGTGCTGCGGCTCGCCCCCGGCACCGAACGGTCCGTTCTCCAGGCCGCCGCCCATCGCGGCCTGGCGGTCGAGGGGCTCGCCGACTACCGGCACCCGGCGGCCGATCCGGCGGCGACGCCCGCCGTCGACGGCCTGGTGGTCGGCTACGCCACGCCGCCGGACCACGCCTGGCCGGCCGCGCTCCGGGCACTGTGCGACGTCCTGCCGTCGCCGGCCTGAGCGCCTGCCGGCCGGAGCACCTATCGGCCTCAGCGCACCTGCCTCAGCGCACCGGCCTCTATGCGCCGGCCTCAATGCGCCAGCCCGGCCTGGGCGCACCGGCCCGAGCAGGCCGTCCGGGTGCGCGGCGAAGGATAGGGCACCGGCGGTTCCGCCGGGCCGGAACGCGGACGGTCGGTCCCCGGCGTCCGCCCGCCGCTCGTACGCGAGTACGGGTTCGGGCCGAGGAGGGCGGCCCCGACGGCGCCGCCCCCTACGCTCCTTGGACATGCGCAGAACACATCTGAGCCGTGCCGCGCTCGCCGTGGGCCCGGCCCTCGCCGCCGGACTGCTGCTGGCGGCACCCGCCCGGGCCGCCGACAGCCCGCTGCCCCTGACGGCCGTCTCCGACCACCAGACGACCGGCCGGGGAGGTGAGTTCACACTGACCCTGACGCTCACCAACCCGTACGACACCCCGATCCAGTTCGTCTACCAGAGCGTCCAGGAGACGTACGACACCAGCCTGGTGAAGGGGCTCAAGTACACCGCCACGGCCTGCGGCACCCAGACCAACGGGTGCAGCGACAACGTGCACGGCGGCATCGCCCGCTACGACGTCCCGCTCGCCCCCGGCGCCAGCAGCACCTTCACGGTCACCTACGCCGTGGCCCCGGACTCGGCCTGCGGCCAGGGCGTCCGGATCGACTTCTACTCGTACCTGTACTACGAGTACCAGGGCGGCCTGGCCAACAACTCCGGCATCCTGGGCATCCCCGGTACCCAGGTCGCCTGCTGATCCACCCCCTCCCCCCGGCGCGGCCCTCGCGGCCGCACCCCCCGTACACCCGTCAGGTGCCGGCCACCCCCGTACCGGCACCTGACGGGCCTTCCGCATGCGTCGGTGCCGGTGCCGGTGCCGGAGGTGGAGTCGGTGCCGGGCTCGGTGTCGGAGCCGGGTGACAGGGTTCGGACCATGCCCGACTACGCATGGATGCCGTACCGCCCCGGACCGGACGACGACCTGCCCCTGCCCCTGCCCTACGGGCTGTACGCCGCCCTGCGGGAGCAGGTGGGCCCCGAGCACACCTCCCGGGTCGGCTGGCTGCTGCGCCCCTCGCTGGAGCTGCGCGCGGACGTCGCCGAGGAGGAGCCCGGCTGGACGTCCGTCGGGCGGACCGGCGGATCGGCGGCGCTGCCGCCCGGCGTCGACTGGCCCGAGGGCGACGGCCACCCGATGGAACTGCTCGCCCGACTCGACTGCGCCCGGCTGGCGGAGGCCTTCCGGGCCGGTGGCGGCGGTCGCTGGCCGCTGCCGGTCGAGGGCCTGCTGCTGTTCTTCCACGACCCGATGCCCGCCGACCTCGACGGGGAGAGCTGCCGGGTGCTGCACGTCCCGGCCGGGAGCCCGGAGCGTCCGGCCCCGCCGGACCCGGACGGCCTGGAGCCGCTGCCCGCTCGGCCGGTCCGGGCGCGCTGGGCCCTGTCGGCGCCCTCCTACCTGGAGGACGAGCTGCGGGCGCTGCTCGCGGGTGACTACCTGGTGGCCATGGGCGTCTCGGACGCCTGCCGCGAGCACCTCGGCGGCGCCGACGTCCGGCTCCTGGGGTGGTGCGACAGCGACAACACCACCCGCCCCGACGGGCACCGGCCGCTGCTCCAGGTCGAGGGCTCGGCGGTGGACGCGCGGTGGGGCGAACTCGTCAACGTCTCGTTCTGGATCACCGAGGAGGACCTGGCCGCAGGCCGCCTCGACCGGGTGCGGCAGGGCCTGGAGGTCGCCTGAGCGGTGTGCCGGGTTGACGGCAGGGGGGCTGCGCGGCAGGAGGGCGCGCGGGGTGGGGTCGGGTCGGCGGGGCGCCCGGGGTACGGGGTACGGGGTGAGCGCCCGCGAACGGGTGTTCCGGTGACGATAGCGGCCCGTGGGGGCGGATCACCGGAGATTCACCCTATCGGGGGGTAGTGGGCCGCCCTACGGGCTCCGTCGGGTTCTGGTGATCTAGGGTTCCGGATGGGCCGCCGGGCGATGGCGGTCGTCCTCTCGATACTCGCCAACTTCCCCACCAGCTCGCGGATCTGATGATCCGTCGCGGAGCATGCCCCGGAACCGGAGCGGTACCGGCCCCGGCTGCGTGATCCGACCACACGAATGGAGACCCCTGCCGATGTCCGTGGACACGACGAGCCCGGAGACACAGCAGGACCGGCAGCAGAGCCTCGCGACGGCCGCTGCCCGCAACCTTGCCACCACGACCAAGTCCGCCCCGCAGATGCAGGAGATCACCTCCCGCTGGCTGCTCAAGGTGCTCCCGTGGGTCGAGGCCCACGGTGGTGCGTACCGGGTCAACCGACGGCTCACCTACACCGTCGGCAACGGCGTGGTGGAGTTCATCAAGACCGGATCCCAGGTCCGCGTGATCCCGGCCGAGCTGGGCGAACTCGCCCTGCTGCGCGGCTACGAGGACGAGGAGGTGCTGACCGCCCTCGCCGACCGCTGCCAGCAGCGCGACTTCGGCCCCGGCGAGGTGCTCACCACCCAGGGCGAGGCGGCCGACCGGATCTTCCTGATCGCGCACGGCAAGATCAACAAGATCGGCACCGGCAAGTACGGTGACGAGACCGTGGTCGGCGTGGCCGCCGACGGCGACCGCTTCGGCGACGACTCGCTGCTGAACCCGGACGCGGTCTGGGAGTACACGGCGAAGACCACCACCTCCGGGGTCGCCCTCACCCTGAGCCGGGACGACTTCGCCCGCATCCGGGACAACGCGCCGAGCCTCCAGGAGCACCTGACGACGTTCCTGTCCCTGCCGCTGCAGGCCCAGAACGAGCGCGGCGAGGCCGAGATCGCCATGTCGGCCGGCCACCGCGGCGAGTACGAACTCCCCGGCGCCTTCGTGGACTACGAGCTCAAGCCGCGCGAGTACGAGCTGAGCGTCGCCCAGACCATCCTCAAGATCCACACCCGCGTCGCGGACCTGTACAACCAGCCGATGAACCAGACCGAGCACCAGCTCCGGCTGACCATCGAGGCCCTGCGCGAGCGGCAGGAGCACGAGATGATCAACAACCCGGAGTTCGGCCTGCTCAACAACGCCGACTTCGACCAGCGGATCCAGACCCACTCCGGCCCGCCCACCCCGGACGACCTGGACGAGCTGCTCAACCGCCGCCGCGACCCGGACTACCTGCTGGCCCACCCCAAGGCCATCGCCGCGATCGGCCGCGAGTTCAACGCCCGGGGCATCTACCCGCACCACGTCGACCTCGGCGGGCAGCAGGTGCCGGCCTGGCGCGGGGTTCCGATCCTGCCCTGCAGCAAGATCCCGATCACCAAGGAGAACACCAGCTCGATCCTGGTGATCCGTACCGGTGAGGACAACCAGGGCGTCATCGGCCTGCACCAGACCGGGCTGCCGGACGAGTACCAGCCCTCGCTCTCGGTCCGCTTCATGGGGATCGACGAGAAGGCGATCATCTCCTACCTGGTCAGCGCCTACTACTCCTGCGCGATCCTGGTGCCGGACGCGGTCGGCGTGTTGGAGAACGTCGAGATCGCGCACCGCCGCCACTGAGCGCGCGGAACGGCGGGCGCGGGCCGTAACCGGTCGGCGCGAAGATCGTTTCACCTGATGGCGGACGGCCCGCCCCGGAGGCGGGCCGTCCGCCTGATCACGTCTGAATGCGCATGGTCGTACCCGATCGGCTCTGATCCGGATCCGACCACTGCCGTCCGTTCCTGTCGGCTGATCAGCCAAATCCCTTCCGTCCTGCCCGGACGACCCGAGAGGTGTGTGGAGCCCATGCCGCAGCGCCGGCAGTACCGACGGATACCGCGGCACGGCGGCGGGGGCGCGGTCCCCGGTCGGCGGGCGCGGCTGATCGGCGCTGCGGTCGGCGTGGTGGCGATGTGCGCACTGGTCGGCGGGGCCAGCGCCTCGGGGGCCGAACGCCCCGGCGGGCACGCGAACGGCGCGGCCGTCGACACCTGCGTGTGCACCGGGACGGACGTGTCCACCACGGTGGGCCCGGGCGGCAGCGTGGACGTCGGAGTGGACGTGGACGTCGAGGTCGGCGTCACCGTCGCCCCCGACGTCGGCCGCCACCACGGGCCCCGGCCGCCGCACGACCACCACCACTGCCACCGGCCGCTGACGGCCGGCACGGTGCCCGCGGTGCCCTCGCCCTCCGGCACGGCCGGGCTCCGGCCGGCGCCGGGGCGACCGACCGACGGCCACGGGTCCGGCGGCCACGGGGGCGGCGGCGAATGGTCCGGTGACGACGGGCAGGGGGAGCACGGGGACGGCTGGTGGCACTGGGGCCACGGGGGGCACCACCATCACCACCACCATCCGCACCCCTGCCCGAGCCCCACCCCGACGCCCACCCCGACCCCGACGCCTACGCACACACCGACGCCGACCCCCACCCCTACGCATACCTCGACGCCGACGCCCACCCCGAGCGCCACCCCCACGCCGTCCCCGACCGCGGTCCCGTCGCCCCCGGCCCCCAGCCCGCCGGCGTCGCCCCCGGCCCCGGCGTCTCCGCCGCCGCCCGCCCCCGCACCGGCGCCACCGCCCCCGGCGGTGCCCGCCGTGCCCGCGGCCCCGGCGCCCGCCGCCCCCGCTCCGCCACCGCCACCGGTGGTGCCGGTTCCGGCGGTGCCCGACCCGACGGTCCCCGCCGTGGTGGCGCCCAGCCCCGTGCTGCCGAGCCCGGCCCGTCCGAGCCCGGCCCGGCCCACGCCGTCGGCGCATCCCTCCTTCAAGGTGGTGCGGGCCGCCAAACCGGGGCCCGTCGCGCCGCCGCACCACGGCGCCTCGACCACCACCACGATGCTGCTGATCACCGTCCCCGCGGTGCTCGCGGCGGCCTCGCTGCGCCCGGGGCGTGGCCGCGGCCGCGGTGGTTCCGGGTCCTGACGGCCTCCCGTCCCGACCTTCCCCCGGCTCCTCCTGTCGAGTCCTGTCGAGCGGGCCCGGGGGTTCGCCTTTCACGTCACGAGCCAAGCCAGAGAAGGGAGTTCCCATGTCCGAGTGGGTGGCGCTGATCATCGCCTTGGCGGCGGCCTGTGCCGTTGTGTTGGCGGTGGTGGTGCTGCGGCGCCGCGGCACCGGCGTCGTCGAGAACACCGACGAGACGCCGGACGTCATCGAGTACATCACGATGATGATCGGAGTGGTCTACGCGATCGTCCTCGGCCTCGCCATCGCGGGTGTCTGGGAGGCGCGCGGCGCCGCCCAGGACGACCTGTTCCGTGAGGCCCAGTCGCTGCGGGAGGTCAGCGACCGGGCGGTGGTCTACCCGGTCGAGTTCCGCGACCAGGTCCGGGCCGACGTCGACGCGTACGTCACCTACGTGGTGACCGTCGAGTGGGACTACATGGGCAAGAACGGTGAGATCACCGACAAAGGCACCGAGTTGCTGGACAAGATCCAGAACGAGGTGGTCTCCCGGGCGCCGGCCTCGGAGCTGGAGGCCCAGGCCTACCAGCCGATCACCGACCGGATCAGCCAGGCCTCCGACTCCCGCAACCAGCGCGGCCAGAACGCCGGGCCGACCATGCCGGGCGTGGTGTGGTTCGGGCTGATCGGCGGGGCGGTGGTGACCATCGGCATGCTGTTCGCGCTGCAGATCCAGCGCACACCGAGGGAGTTGATCCTGGCGGCCTGTTTCAGCGTGCTGATCGCCTTCCTGCTGTTCATGATCTGGGACTTCGACGATCCGTTCGCCCGGAGCGTCTCGGTCACCACCCAGCCCTTCACGGACCTCTTCCCCTCGCTCAACCTCAAGAGTTGAACCGGGGCCGAGACCGATGCCGGCGCCGGTGGTCCCGAACGGGGCCACCGGCGTCGGTCGTTCGACCGGCTCGACGTCAGCGCAGGCTGCTGTCCATCGAGTTGAGCATGGTGCCGGAGGCGTCGTCGTTCTCCAGCGAGAAGGCGAACAGGCCGCCCAGGCCCTTGCCCTTGGCGTAGGCGCCGCGGGCCTGGACGGCCTGCGGGGTGTCACCCGTCCAGAAGTTGGTGCCGTCGTAGACCCAGCTGCTCTCCGTCACCGGGTCCCAATGGGTCTGCGCGGCGGTCGGGTTGAGCTCCTTCCAGGCGGCCAGACCGGCCTCCTGGCTGAGCGGCTTGGCGGCCGTCGGGCCGGTCGCGCTCTGGTACAGGCCGTAGTTCGCGCCGGCCGGGACGCCGGTCCAGCCGCGCCAGTAGAACGGGATGCCGAGCACGATCTTGTTCGCCGGGAAGCCGCCGGGGACGCCGTACTCGGGCAGGCCGGCGGTGTACGCGGTGAGGGTGGTGTCCACGTTGTACTTGCGGGTGCCGGGGGTGATCGGTGTGGTCGGGTCCGCCGGGCTGTCGTGCAGCGGGTCCTGGTGGTTGGTCGGGCCCTTGGCGTCCCAGGAGCCGTGCATGTCGTAGGACATCACGTCGGCGTAGTCCAGGTAGGCGCCGATCTTGTCGGTCTCCAGCTGGGCGATCTTGTCCTGGCCGCTGGGCAGCGCGGCGCTCAGCAGGTAGCGCTTGCCCTGGGCGGCGCCGAGGGCGTCCAGCTGGGTGCGGAACTCCTTGAGCAGCAGGGTGTAGTTCTGCTTGTCGGCGGGGGAGTAGTGGTTGCCGGTGTGGCCGCCGGCCGAGCCCGGGTACTCCCAGTCGATGTCGATGCCGTCGAAGATGCCGGCCGCCGAGGCCGCGCCGCCGGAGGCGTCACCGGCGACCCCGGTCGGCAGGTTCCCCTTGAGGAACATGTCGACGCAGGAGGAGACGAAGGCCTTCCGGGAGGCGTCGGTGGCGGCCGCGTCCGAGAAGTACTTGGAGTACGTCCAGCCGCCGATCGAGATGGTGAAGCGCAGGTTCGGGTACTTGGCCTTGAGCTGGCGCAGCTGGTTGAAGTTGCCCTTGAGCGGCTGGTCCCAGCCGTCGGTGCTGCCGTCCACGCTGGTGGCGGAGGTGTAGCCGTCCTGGTAGTCGGCGTAGGCGTCGCCCGCGCCGTCACCGGCGTTGGGGTCGGAGTCGTTGGCCGAGTCGGAGGTCTTCACCGCCTGGAAGCAGGTGAACTTCGAGGGGTCGATGTTGGCGAAGGCGTAGTGGACGACGTCCAGCTTGTTCGCGGCGCCGCTGGTGTCGACGTTCTTCGGGTAGTAGGCGTTCTCGTAGATGCCCCACTGGTCGAAGTAGGCCGCGCGGACCGGCTGTTGGGCGGGCGCCGCGGCGGTCGTGGTGCTCACCGGGGCGGACTGGGCGGAGGCGTGGCTCCCCGAGTAGCCCTGGACGCTGAACGTGTAGGCCTGGCCGGGCCGCAGCGAGCTGACGGCGACCGAGGTGCCCATCGAGGTGGCGACCAACTGGCCGTTGGACCACACCTTGTAGGCGACCGGGCCGTCGTCGCCGTTCAGGGTGGACGGCTGCCAGCCGAGCACCACGGCGCCGGAGGTGACCTTGCTGACCGTGACGCCGGTCGGGGTGGTGACCTTGCCGTCCCCGGCCGGGCCGCTCGCGGTGGCGGTCGGACTCCCGGTCGGACTCCCGGTGGGGCTGCCGGTGGGGCTCCCGCTCGGGGAGCCCGTCGCGGTCGGACTTCCGCTGGGCGAGCCGGTGGCCGTGGGGCTGCCCGAAGCCGTCGGGCTGGTGGACGCCGTGGGGCTGCCCGTGGCCGTCGGGCTGGTGGACGCCGTCGGGCTGGTGGTGGAGGTCGGCCCGCCCGGACCGGTCAGGGTGAGGTCGTCCGCGTAGTACGTGCCGGTGCCGTACCAGCCGTGGGTGAAGACCGTGACGGAGGTCGTGGTGGCGCCGGTGGTGAAGGTGCTGCTGAGCTGGTTCCAGCCCGTCCCGCCGGGCGTCCAGCTGGAGGCGTTGACGCCGGTGCCGGTGGCGCCCAGGTACACGTAGCTGCCCTGGACGAAGCCGGCCAGGGTGTAGCTGGTGTTCGGCTGGACGGTGACGGTCTGCTGGCACTGCGCGGTGTCGGAGCCGGAGGCGGCGCCGCTGAGCGCGTAACTCCCGCCGTGCACCGGGGTGGTGACCACCGAGCCGTTGGAGCAGCTCCAGCCGGACAGGGTGCCGGTCTCGAAGCCGCCGTTGGCCAGCAGGTTGACCGGCGAGGCGGCGGCGGAGCCGAGGGTGAGGGCGAGGGCGGCGCCGCTGGTGGTCAGCGTGGCGGCCAGGGCGAGTGCGGTGGCCCGTCTGTGCCGGGCGGCCCGACGGGCGGCTCGACCCTCGGCGGGCAGGTCGGGCCGTGCGGGCAGGACGCGGTCGTGCATGCGGGGTGTCCTCCGGATGTGTGGGGGTTCCGGCGGTGCGTGGCCCGGACGGGCCGTGGGGAGCCGGCCCGGACGCGGTGGGGGCGACCGGGCGGGGTGACACGTGCTTGACGGGTGCTCGACTGAACAGATTGGACTGGACCAATATTCGCCGTCAAGGGTGTCCACCCGCTGGACCGACCCGGGCGGCGAACAGCGGCCGACCGGTAGGTTGACCGGGACGGAACAGGACTGCCGAACGGAGGAGCGTATGGACAGTCAGGGCTGGGACGACCGCTACGCCGCGAGTGAACTGGTCTGGGGCGCCGCGCCCAACCGGTGGGTGGTGCGCGAACTCACCGGCCGCGCCCCCGGCCACGCCCTCGACCTGGCCACCGGCGAGGGCCGCAACGCCATCTGGCTCGCCGCCCGGGGCTGGGAGGTCACCGGCCTCGACTTCTCCGCCGTCGCCCTCGAACGCGCCGAACGGCTCACCGCCGAACTGCCCGACGAGGTCGCCGACCGCCTCACCTGGCGCCACGGCGACGCCCGCACCCACGAGGCCCCCACCGTCGGCTACGACCTCGTCCTGGTCGCCTACCTCCACCTGCCCGCCGCCGACCGCCGCGCCGCACTGCACCGCGCCGCCGAAGCACTCGCCCCCGGCGGCACCCTGCTGGTGATCGGACACGACCTGAGCAACCTCACCGAAGGCGTCGGCGGCCCGCAGGACCCGGCCGTGCTGTTCACCCCGCAGGACGTCCTCGCCGACCTCGCCCCCTACGGCCTGCACACCGTGCGGGCCGAGCGCGTCCGGCGCGAGGTCGACACCGAACCCGGCCACCGGGGCGGTGCGACGGGCGGAGCGACCGGCGTCGCGACGGGCGTCGCGATCGACGCGCTGGTGCGCCTGGAGCGGGGTGCCGCGTGAGCGCCCGGCCCACGACCGCCCGCCCCACCCGCCGGCTGCTCCTCACCGGCCTCGCGGCCGCCGCCCCGCTGGTGCTCGCCGGCTGCTCCTCCGGCAAGAAGGACAAGGCCGACAAGAACGGCCCGGTCGCCAGGGCCAGTGACCCGGGCGGCGCCGCCTTCGTGATGATCATCCGGCACGGCGAGAAGCCCGACGGCAACCAGCCCGGCCTGGACGAGAACGGCAAGCACGACGGCAAGTCCCTCACCCAGCGCGGCTGGGACCGGGCCAAGGCACTGCCCACCCTGTTCACCACCCCGCCCGCGACCGGCCTGCGCACCCCCGCCCGGATCTACGCCGCCACCGACCAGGGCCCGCTGGCCGGAGCCCACCGGATGCGGCAGACCGTCACCCCGCTGGCCGGCGGGCTCGGACTGACCGTGGACACCACCTACGCCGAGTCCCAGGAGTCCCAGCTGGCCGCCGCCGCCCTCGCCGGAACGCAGCCGGTGCTGATCTGCTGGGAGCACTCCCGGATCCCGCGGATCGTCGAGGCGCTCGGAGCGGCCGGCAGCGGGGCGCCGGGCACCTGGCCGGACCGGTTCGACCTGGTCTGGGTGTTCTCCCGGCCGGCCGGCGGGGCCTGGACCTTCCAGGAGGTGCGCCAGCACCTGCTGGACGGCGACGCCTGACCCGCCCGGTCGCCCCCCGGTCAGGCCGCCGACGCGCTGATCGTCACCACCGAGTACTGGACGACGGTCAGCGGCACGCCGACCGTCCCGGTGGTCACCGTGTACGGGACGGGCCGGGGCGCCGGGTCGGTGCCGTCCGGGCTGGCGACGGTCACGGCGGTGACGGCCGCTCCGGCCGGGAGCGCGTAGGAGAGGGTGCAGTTGACGGGCGTGGTGCGGAAGTCGGCCGGGGCGTCGCCGAAATTGGTGAAGTTCACCAGGTGGACGACGGTGTCGCCGCCGAGCCGCCGGGCGTCCAGGAAGATCCGCCGGTCCCCGGTGAGGGTGACGGCGGGCGGCGCCGACTGCCGTACCGCCGCCAGCAGTTGGTCGGCCGAGGCCTGGTCGGTGTTCGACAGGTAGCTCAGCCCGGGCAGGGCCTTGAGGTACCAGCAGCTGCCGCTGCCGTAGGAGTTCCGCCGGCTCGCGGGCAACGGGTCGGCCCGGCGTAGCCCGAGGACGTCGGAGAGCGCGAACTCGGCCCGCCGGCCGCCCAGTTCGTCCAGCGCGGTGGGGGCCGGGCCGGTGATCACGACCGTCCCGCCGGCCGCGACGAAGCCGCGCAGCACGGTCGCCTCGGCGTCCGAGACGGCCTGGAGGTTGGGCAGCAGCAGGACCTGGAAGCGGGCCAGGTCGGCGGCGACGAGGCCGGGGCTGGGCACGGTGTCGAACGGCACCTGGGCGTACACCAGCGCCTTGACCGTGCCGCGGAACTCGCCCAGCCAGGGCAGCGCGGCACAGCTCATCTGCGGGTCGTCGCCGCCCCACCAGTCGGCGACCCCGGCCGGGGCCTTGGCGTTGGCGTACATCCCGTTGCCCTCGCCGGGCGCGACGTAGTCCCGGGACGGCGCGGAGTGGTAGACCCCGACCCGGGCCGCGGAGACCGGGTCGTAGAGCTTCGCCTGGTTGGCCCGGACGAAGGCGAACATCCGGGCGCGCATGGCCGCGTCCACGGTGTCGTTCTTGAACGGCGTCCTCACCTCGTACGGGTTGCAGCCGGCCGCGATCAGCTGGGACATCACCAGCGAGGCGTCGTCGGCCTGCCAGCCGTAGGAGAACGCCCATGCGGGCTTGGCGCCGCTGGCCGCGCGGGCGTACTTGTACATCGAGATCAGGCAGGTCCAGTCGGTGGCGGTGGCGTGCCGCATCCCGTCGTAGTTGCCGAGGATGTCCACCTCCCAGACCTGGGAGACCGCGTCCTCGGCGGTGCGCAGGTAGCCGCCGTCCAGGCCGATGGAGGTGGCGTAGCGGTAGTCCATCGAGACCGTCTCGACGAAGGTGACCAGGTCGGGGTTGACCGAGCGCCCGGCGGCGGCGATGTCCAACTGGAAGCCGAGCAGGCTGCGGTGGCGCCACTCGACGTAGCGGCGGAACACCGGGTCGGTGAAGTCGGCGGCCCGGGGCAGGGCGAGCCCGGTGTCGGCCTTGAAGGCGGCCGCGCCCCAGCTGGAGGCGTCGCACCAGGTGAGCACGCCGTCGAAGTAGATCGGCACGTCCGGCCAGATGCCGTCCACGCCGGTGGCGGCCACCCCCTTGATCCGCCGGAGGTAGTAGTCCCGCCAGGGCGAGTGGGGGCTGAGCCAGACGCTCTCGTCGCCCGGGTCGACCCAGACCACCACGCTGCCGTAGAACACGTTGGGCTTGCCCGCGAGGTCGCGCTGGACCCAGTCCTTGCCGTGGTCGTCCTTGTAGAAGGAGCGGCCCTTCTCACCGCCGGGGGAGATCAGTTCGAGGGACGGGTAGTACATGACGACCTTGAGGCCGGCCGCGTGGGCCAGGCCGGTGAAGGTCTTCACGTCGGCCATGTGGGCGGCGAACTCGGCGTCGGTGAGCCAGTTGGAGAGCAGGGTGTCGAGTTCGATGACGCTGACGTTCTGCGCCTTGAGGGCGTCGACGTAACCCTGCATGTCGGCGGGCTCGTTGAAGGTGCCGTCGGCGATCCGGGCGTAGCGGGTCCAGTCGGGCCAGGGCTGCGCCGCGGTGGATCCCGGCGCGGCCGGGCGGACGGCTCGGGCGGCTCGGGCGGTCAGGGTCGGGGCGGCGGGAGCGGTCGGCGGGGCCGGGGCGAACGGGGTGGCGGCCCGGGCCGGGTCGGCTGGCAGCAGGCGGCCGGCGGCGAGGGCGCCGCCCGCGCCGAGGCCGGCCCGGAGCAGCCGGCGGCGGCCGAGGCGGGCGGTGGTGGCGGCGGTGGCCGCGGGCGGTGTTCCGTCGTGCTGTTCGGGCATGGTGGTCCCCCAGCGTGGGTCGGAGCGGCTCCGAGGCGACCCTAGACCGTGCGCCGCCCGTCGGGCCGGTCCCCTGTCATGGCTACGCCAGTCGTCGGACGGGTGGATCCGCCGGTGCGCGGAGCACCGCCGCGAGCGGGGCCGGTGGGGCTGGTGGGTGGGAGCGCCGCCGCCTGGGTAGGGGACCTGGACGGACGCCGTCCGATGATCATAGTTTCTCTGTGTGCGATAGGTTCACGGCACGGACGGCGGCGGGAACGAGGAGGGCACGATGGCCGTTTCGCTGGCCAAGGGGCAGAAGATCAGCCTGGAGAAGCCGGGCGGTGGGCAGCTGAGCGTGGTCCGGATGGGCCTGGGCTGGCGGGCGGTGCAGCGCAAGGGCTTCCTGGCCAAACTGCTGTCCGCCGGGCAGGAGATCGACCTGGACGCCTCGGCGGTGCTCTTCGCCCACGGCAAGCCGCTGGACGTGGTCTTCTTCCAGCACCTCACCAGCAACGACGGCTCCGTCCGGCACAGCGGGGACAACCTGGTCGGCGGCTCGGGCGACGCGACCGACGACGAGTCGATCACCGTCGACCTGACCAAGGTGTCCGCCGAGGTCGACCAGATCCTCTTCACCGTGAACTCCTTCACCGGGCAGACCTTCCAGGAGGTCGAGGCCGCCTTCTGCCGCCTGGTCGACGAGACCACCGGCGTCGAGCTGGCCCGCTACACCCTCACCGGCGGCGGCCCCTACACCGCCCAGATCATGGCCAAGGTGCAGCGCACACCGGGCGGTTGGCAGATGGCCGCGATCGGCCAGCCCGCCAGCGGGCGCACCTTCCAGGACCTCATGCCGGAGCTGGTCAAGCACCTGTGACCCGGGCCCGGGCTCCGGCGCCTCAGTCGAGGTCGCGGCGCCGGAACCCGGCCAGGGCCAGCGCGATCAGCGCGGCCGCGACCAGGGTCAGCACGATCGGCGGCGCCCAGTCCATCCGGGCCGCCGGGAGCCGGGGCACCCGGCCGAACGGGGACAACCCGTCCAGCCCCCGGGGCAGTTGCAGCAACGGGCCCAGGTAGCCGATCACGAACGCGTACGCCGGGACGGCCCAGGCCAGCGCCGTGGCCCGGGGCAGCCAACCGTGGACGGCGGCCGCGAAGCCCACCGTCACCCACAGCGCGGGCACGAAAACCAGCGCCGCACCCAGCAGCCGCAGGAACACGGCACCGTCGCCGGTCGACAGCGCCCCGGCCAGGCCGAAACCCGTGCCCGCCGCCACCATCACCACGACGGAGCCCAGCAGCGCCGCCGCCAGGTGCCCGCCCAGCCAGCCGGAGCGCGACACCCCCGCGGCCAGCACGGGCACCACCCGCCCGGCGCTCTCCTCGGCGCGCGCACGCTGCGCCGCCAGCACCGCGTAGACGCCGCCGACCACCGCGACGACCAGCATCGTCAGCGCCGCGAAGGAGTCGGCGAGGGAGTGGCCGCCCAGCCGGGCCAGCGCCTCCTTGATCCGGTCGACGTCCCGGAGCATCGAGTCGGCCTCGCCGAGCAGCGAGCCGTACATCGCGCCGAGCAGCAGCAGGGCCGCCGCGAAGCCGCCGATCAGCCCGCGGTGCAGCCGCAGCGCCAGGCCGAACGGGGTGCCCAGGAAGGCGCTGCCGGTGGCCGGGCCGGGGCGGGCCGCGCGCAGCCCGGCGCCGAAGTCGCGGCGGGTGCTCAGCGCGAACCCCGCCACGGCCGTGCCGGCGGCCAGCGCCAGTGCGGGCAGCAGCGGCCACCAGCGGTCCTCGACGAAGGGGTAGCCGCGCTGGAGCCAGCCGATCGGGGAGGCCCAGGAGAGGCCGGTCCGGCCGGTGTCCCCGGCGGCGCGCAGCGCGTAGGCGGCGCCGAGTACGGCGAGGGCGAGCCCGGAGGCCGTCCGGGCGTGCGCGGAGACCTGCGCGGTGACGGCGGCGACGGCCCCGAACAGCAGCCCGCCGACGGCCGTGGCGGCGCCGTAGAGCAGCGCGCCGCCGGCGCCCAGTCCGGGGATGCCGAGGGCGGGCAGGCCCAGGGCGAGCAGCAGGCCGAGGGCGAGGTCGGCGACCGCGGCGGCGGCCAGCGCGGCGGCGAGCTGGGCGTGCCGGCCGACGGCGGCCGAGCGGAACAGCTCGGCGCGGCCGCCCTCCTCCTCGGCCCGGGTGTGCCGGATGACGGTCAGCACGTTCAGCAGGCCGGCGAGGACGATCAGCAGGCCCAGCAGCCGGTGGCCGAGCATCGCGCCCCAGGTGTAGTCGGCCAGGTAGCGGGCCGGGCCGGTCATGGCGAGCACGGCGGGACTGGCCGAGGCGTGCGCGATCGAGGCCCGGTCGGCGGCGGTCGGGTAGACGGAGTGGACGCTGTCGGCGGTGGCCAGGGTGAGCAGCCCGAGGCCGAGCACCCAGGCGCCCAGCCGTACCCGGTCGCGGCGCAGCGCGAAGCGCAGCAGGGTGGCGGCGCCGGCCAGGGCGGCGGGCCCGCCGGGGCGGACCGGGGCGGTGCGCCGGGCGGTGGGGGCGGTGGTGGCGGTCATCGGACGGCCTCGGGGTCGGGGTGGTGCCCGTTGGCGGCCAGCTCGTCGCCGTAGTGGCGCAGCATGAGCTCCTCCAGGGTGGGCGGGTGGCTGACCAGGGTGCGCAGTCCGGCCTCGCTCAGCATCCGTACCGCGGCGTCGAGCCGGGTGCCGTCCACGGCGAAGCGGACCCGGCGCCCCTCGGTGCGCAGGGCGTGCACCCCGGGCAGCGCGTCCAGTCCGGTGACGGGCCGGTCGGTCTCCGCCTCCACGGTGGTGCGGGTGAGGTGGCGCAGTTCGGACAGGGTGCCGCTCTGCACCACCCGGCCCCGGCGGATGATGCTGACCCGGTCGCCCAGCTTCTCCACCTCGTCCAGGACGTGGCTGGAGAGCAGGACGGTGCGGCCCTGGTCCTTGGCCTGCCGGACGACGTCCTGGAAGACCACCTCCATCAGCGGGTCCAGGCCGGAGGTCGGCTCGTCCAGCAGCAGGAGCTCGGCGTCGGAGGCGAGTGCGGCGACGATGGCGACCTTCTGCCGGTTGCCCTTGGAGTAGCTGCGGCCCTTCTTGGTCGGGTCGAGGTCGAAGCGCTCGACCAGTTCGTCCCGGCGGCGGGGGTCGGGCCGGCCGCGCAGTCGGCAGAGCAGGTCGATCGCCTCGCCGCCGGTGAGGTTGGGCCACAGCTCGACGTCCCCGGGGACGTAGGCGAGGCGGCGGTGCAACTCGACGGCGTCGCGCCACGGGTCCTTGCCGAGCAGTCGGGCGCTGCCGCCGTCGGCGCGCAGCAGGCCGAGCAGGACGCGGAGGGTGGTGGACTTCCCGGCGCCGTTGGGGCCGAGGAAGCCGTGGACCTCGCCGGTCTCGACGGTGAGGTCGAGGCCGTCCAGCGCGGTGGTCCGGCCGAAGGTCTTGCGCAGGCCGGACAGGATGATGGCCTTGGTCATGCTTTCGAAGCTACCGTAGTTTCAGAAAAACGTGAATATTGGGAAGGCGTTAAAGTTCGGTCAGTGGGCGGATGATCTCCGGGAAAGGGGAGAGCGGTGGAACGGGAACCGGAGCGGAGTGCGGAGCAGGGCGTGGAGCAGGGGGCGGCGCCGACGCCGGGCAGGTGGCACGAGTACCAGGCCGTGGCCGACTTCGTGGAGCGGTTCGCGGCCGAGCTGGTGGTCGCCGGCATGGGTCGGATGCCCGCCCGGATCTTCTCCTGCCTGATGGCCGAGGAGAGCGGTGTACTGACCTCCGCCGAGCTCTCCGAGCGGCTGCAGATCAGCCCGGCGGCCGTCTCCGGCGGGATGCGCTACCTGATCCAGGTCGGTCTGGTCGCCAAGGAGCGCGAGCCGGGCTCCCGCCGCGACCGCTACCGGGTGCTCAACGACGTCTGGTTCGAGTCGCTGACCCGGCGCGACGAACTGCTGCTGCGCTGGATCGGGGTGTTGAAGGAGGGGGAGGTGACCGTCGGCAGGGGCACGGTCGCGGGGGAGCGGCTCGCGGAGAGCGCGGCCTTCTTCGAGTTCATGATCGACGAGCTGCACGGGATGCTCGGCCGCTGGCGCGTGCACCGGGCGGCGCGGCACCTGGAGCTGTAGGAGCTCGGCCCCGACGGCGTTCGCGTCCCGGAGGTGCGGACGGCGGCAGTCCGGCCGGTCGGGCCGTTCTGCCGCCGTCGGCGGTTGGGTGCGGTGCGTGCGCGGGTGCTACTTCTTCGCGCTCGCCGCGGGGGAGGGCGAGAGCGAGGCGCTCGGCGTGCCGGTCGGCGTGCCGGTCGGCGCGGCGGAGGTGGTGGCGCTGGGGGTCGCGGTGGCGCTCGGGCTGCCGCTGGGGGTGGGCGTCGCGCAGTTCGGGGCGGTGGACGGAGCGGCCGACGGGGTGCCGGTGGGGGTGGACGTCGGGCCGGCGGTGGGCGAGGGCGAACCGCTCGGCGTGGCCGTTCCGGTGGGCGTCGCGGTCGCGGTCGGGCTCGGGCAGGACGTCGGCGTGCCGGTCGGGGTGCCGGACGGCGTGGCCGTCGGGGAGGCGCTGCCGGTCGGCGTGGTGCTCGGAGTCGTCGTCGGCGTGCCGCTCGGGGTGGCCGTCGGGCTGGCGGAGGGCGAGGGCGAACCGCTCGGCGTCGGCGTGCCGGTGGGCTGCGCGGACGGCGTCGGAGTCGGCGTCACCGGAGGCACCGTCGGCTGGCCGCCCGGCGTCGGGCCGGTGCCGGTGCCGCCGGTCGGGGTGGTGCCCGGGGTGCCGGTGCTGCCGGACGGCCGGAGGAAGGGCGAGGGCGTCGAGCCGGGCAGGGTCGGGACGCCCGGGCGGTCCGCGACCGTGGTCACCTGGCCGCTGCCGAAGTGCGCCATCCAGTTGCGGACGGTGCGCAGGTACTCGGTGGAGTTGTTGTAGCTGAGGATCGCCCGGTCCAGCTGGGCCGGGTCGGAGAGGTCCCGGCCGCCCGCGCACAGGTAGCGCCCGGCGGCCTCGGCCGCGTCGAAGATGTTGTTCGGGTCGGCCGTGCCCTTGCCGGTGGTGTCCACGCCCCAGGAGGCCCAGGTGGAGGGGATGAACTGCATCGGGCCGACCGCGCGGTCCCAACGGGAGTCGCCGTCGTAGCGGCCGCCGTCGGTGTCGGGTATCGCGGCGAAGCCGTTGCCGTCCAGCACCGGGCCGAGGATCGGGGTGAGCGTGGTGCCGGCGGCGTCCACCTTGCCGCCGTTCGCCTGGCCGGACTCGACCTGGCCGATCGCCGCCAGCAGCTGCCAGGGCAGGTGGCAGCCCGGCGAACGCTGCGCCAGTGAGGCCTCGGCCTTCTGGTACGCGGCGAAGACGGTGGCGGGCAGTGAGGGCCCGTTGGCGGTGAACGGGCCGGCCGCGGGCAGACCGGGCTGGGTGCCGGGCGGCTGCGGCAGCTGGACGGCGCTGCCGCCGTCGGCCGCGGTGCCCGGGACTCCGGCGGCCGGACCGCCGAAGGGGGTGGTGGAGCCGCTCGCGGACTGTGCGGCGGCGTCCTGCGACTGCCCGGTGTCGGCGGCGGCGGCCGGGGCGAGCCCGAGGCCCGACACCTGAGAGCCGGTCAGCGCGGCCAGCGCGGCGAACGCGGCCGCCGTGCCGGTGACCCGCTTGCCGATCCGTACCTTCCGCCCGCCCTTGGCACTGCCGATCCTCGCCGCCATCTGCTGCCCCTCCCCGTCGCCGTCCGGACCCTCCCGGAACGGTTGAGCCTTCGTCATCGTGCCCGCCCGCCGAATCGGCGGCGCCCGCCGCCGCAACGATTAGTATCACGACGATCTGACAGGTCCAGGATGGACGGGAGGCGGCCGCGAACCCGACGACGGGTGAACGCGGCGTCCCGGCCGAGGCCCGGTCGGCCCGGAGTCGTCGCGTGGCGCCCGCTCCGCGCTCCATCTCCGCTGCCAGTAAAGGGAGTTGGCCGTGGGGCCAACGCCGGGCGGCCGGGCGCCCCGGCGGTCGGACGGGCGGTTCGAAGCGCGGGGGTGGTGCGTGGGCGTCGTTTCGGGCTCCCCGGCGGCGCCCGTCGCGAACCCCGCTGACCTGGCCCGATGCCCGCCCCCGTGGGCGGCCTTCCCTAGCAGGACGGACGGTCGGGCGCCAGGGGGCATCCCCAACTCGGCCCTGGACGGATGACGTTCAGGTGAAAGTGGGCATGCCAGGAATCCCGGTCCGGCATGCTGTGCCGCGTGACCATGTGGATGGAGGCCGAAGCCGTGAGCGCGAACCTGCCGGAGACCGTCGCCGAGGGGGCGGTGGTCCTGCCGGCACCCCCTCGGGTGGTGGACGACCTGGCCCGTGACCTGACCCAGGCCGCCGCCGCCGTCCGGGCGGTGTCGCGCAGCGGCCGCACCACCGGCGGGGACGTCGCGGTCGCCGCCTACACCGCCGTGGTGTGCACCGGGCGTTCGGCAGCGCGCGCCCTGGAGGAGGCCGCCGCCTGGTGCCGGCAGGCCCCGGAGGCCGAGGTGCACTCGCTCGCCTGGGCGCGGGTGCCCGGGCACCGGCACGACGTCTTCGAGTACCGGGTCACCATGGCCGTCAGCTTCCCCGACGACGAGACCGGGGAGCACCTCGGGGACACCCACCACTCCCACCGGTGAGGCCGTATGATCACCTGCATGGGTGATCGGGGTACGAACGGGACGGCCGGAGCGGCGGCGGACGACACCGCCAACGGGACTGCGGTGGAGGCCACTTCGGAGGCCGGCGTGCACGGCGACGACGGCCCGCGCGAACTCTCGCGGGTCGCCGCCGTCGGTGCCACCGTGCTGGCGATCGTCTGCGGCTGCGCGGCGATGCTGGCCGGGCTCCACTGGTTGGGCTGGACCGTCCCGGGCATCGGCTGGATCGTCGCCAAGGCCGGGATCAAGCTGTCGGTGGGCGGCTTCCTCGTCCTGGCCGTGGCCGCCGAGCACCTGCGCGGCAAGCTCCGGCCGAAGTCCCGCTCCTGACCGGCCCGCTCCTGACCGGCCCGGCCGGGCCGGTCGGCCGCGGTGCCCGGGGGCTCAACCGGCCTGCGGCGCCGGGCAGGTGAGGTCGTGCTCGGGCGCGCGGCCGTCCAGCAGGTAGCGCTCGACGGTGTCCGTGACGCACGGGTCGGAGCCCGGGTACTGGCCGTGGTTGCCGTTGCTGGTGACCGTCACCAGCCGGGAGCCGCGCAGCGCCCGGTGCGCGCCGAGCGCCGCCTCGTAGTACGTCGCCGGGTCGTGCAGCGAGTTGAGCATCAGCACCGGCGGCAGGTGGGCGCCGGTGACCTTGACCTCGGGCGCCGGGGCGGTCGGCCAGAGCGCGCAGACCGAGCTGAACGCGAGCGTGCGGGCACCGATCAGCGGGTAGCGCGCGGTGTTCTCCGCGCCGCGCTCGATCCAGGTGTCCAGGTCCTTCGTCCACGGGGTGTCGCCGCACGTCACCGAGAAGTACTCGGCGAGGAACTCCGGGCTGAGGTACTGGCCGAACAGCCGGCGGGCGGTCTCCTTGGCGGCCGGATCGGCCTGCTGCCAGTCGTCCAGCGCGGTCAGTCCGCTCGCCAGCAGGGGGAAGGCCTTCTCGCTGTAGATCGCGTTGATCGTGCCGTTGTCCAGCTGGTTGGGGCCGAGCGTCAACGACCCGTCGGTGATCGGCGCGTCGTGCAGCGCGGCGCGCCGCTGCTCCCAGTGGGCTCCGACCTCCGCCGGGGTCGAGCCCCAGTGGTAGGTGGCATCCCGGGCGGCCATCCAGGGCAGGAAGTCCTCCTCGAAGCGGCGCTGGAAGCTCATCGGCTGGCCCAGTTCGTACTGCTCCCAGGTGCCGTCGAAGCCGATGTTGCTGTCCAGTACCATCCGCTCGACCCGGTGCGGGAAGAGCGTCCCGTAGTAGGCGCCGATCATGGTGGCGTAGGAGGCGCCGTAGTAGCTGATCTTCTTCTCGCCCAGCAGCGAGCGGTACAGGTCCATGTCGCGGGCGGTCTGCTCGGTGGTCAGGTAGGGCAGCAGGTCGCCGCTGTTCTTCTCGCAACCCTCCACCAGCTTACGGGAGTTGGCGATGACCCGGTCGACCGCCTCCGGGGACCGGTCGCGGTAGTCCCCGGCCAGGAACTCCTGGAACTCCTCCGGGGTCTGGCACGCGACGTGGGTGCTGCGGCCGACGCCGCGCTGGTCGAAGCTGACGATGTCGTACGCGGCGGCCACCGCGGGGGCGCCCTGGGCGAGGTCCATCGGGCGCAGCAGGCCCTGCCCGCCCGGGCCGCCGGCCGTCTCCATCAGCGCGCCCTTGCGGTGGGCCTGGTCGGTGGCGCGGTGCCGGGAGACGGCGATGCTCAGGTCGTCGCCTGCGCCGGGGTGGTGCCAGTCGCGCGGGACGGCCATGGTGGCGCACTCCAGGGCCGGTTGGCCCGCGCAGGGCTGCCAGTCGAGCGCCTGCCGGGCGTAGCGGGCGGGGACGCGGTCGGCGTCCCCCGGGTTGCGGCCGGAGTCGGCGTTCGCGGTGGCGGGCAGGGCGAGGCCGGCGAGGAGCGCGGCGGCGAGGGCGGCGGCGCGGCGGCCGTGGGATGCGGTGGTGTTCACGGGAACGATCATGTCCCGCCGGACGGCTGACGCACGATGAGGCAGGAGACCGCCTTCGGGGTGGTGCTGGATACACCCCCGGGCGGGGGTATCCAGCACCACGGCCCGGCGGGGGGCGTTTCAGCAGCGGTTCCGGCGGGTGGTTCCGGCGGGTGGTTCGGGCGGGTGCGGTTCCGGAGGGCGGCTCAGTAAGCGGCGGTGAACCGGGCACGTCGGTGCACGGGCCGCTCCGCCTCGTCCAGCAGCGCGACGGCGAGGTCCTCCATGGAGATCGCCGAGTTGCCGTCGGCGTCGACCAGCAGCTCGTCCCGGCCGAGCCGGAACCGGCCGGTGCGCACCCCGGGTTCGAGCAGGGCGGCCGGGCTCAGGTACGTCCAGTCGACCTCCCCGTCCGCGCGGTAGAGCTCCAGCTGCTCGCCGCAGGCCAGGGCGATCGGCCGGATCTCCGCGGGGAAGCCGGGCGACTCCACCAGGATCGTGCCGTCGGTGCCCGGCACGGTCAGGCTGCCGGCCCCGCCGACGGCGAGCAGGCGCACGCCGGTCCCGGCGAGGCCGGCCAGCAGACCCCGGGTGGTGGCCGCCAGCTCGTGCTCACGGCCGGGCGCCGGGCGGGTGGCGGTGACCGCCAGGTCCTGGCCGGCGACGATCCGGGCGACGTCGGCGGGCTCGCCGGCATCGCCGACGGCGAGCGTGACGGTGGCCGGCAGGCCGTGCGGCTTGGCGGGGTCGCGGACGACGGCCGTCACCTCGTGGCCGCGGGCGAGCGCCTCGGTCACGACCCGTCGGCCGACGTTGCCGGTGGCGCCGAACACGGTGATGCGCATGAAGGTCTCTCCTCGGTTCCTCTGAACGGGACTGGGACGGGGCAGGGGTGGTGTGTCGTGCGGTGTGCGGTGTGCGGTGTGCGGTGTGCCGGGTCAGGCGTTCTCGCGCACCGGGTCCGGCCGGAGGTCCGGTCCCGGGCCCGGTCCGGTGGACGGTGGGGCGGCCCGGTGGGGCCGCTGGGTCTGGGCGACGATCAGCGAGCCGAGGACGACCAGCGCGCCGAGCGCCTGCAGCGGGCTCAGGTCCTGTCCGAGCACCAGCCAGCCGGCCAGGGTGGCGACCACCGGGCTGAGCAGGGAGAGGAAGGACAGCGAGGTCGGCGGCAGCGAGCGCAGCCCGCGGAACCAGACGGCGTAGGTGAGGGCCGCGCCGATCAGGCAGAGGTAGGCGTAGCCGAGCAGGTTGTCGGCGGTGTAGTGGGTGGGCGGGGCGCCCTCGCTCAGCAGGGTGGCCGGCACCAGCAGCAGGCCGCCGGCGGTGAGTTGCCAGCCGGTGGTGGCGAGCAGCGGTGCGGGGGAGAGCCAGCGCTTGGAGAGCACGACGCCGAAGGCCATCACCACCGCGCCGCCGAGCGCGGCGGCCACCCCGGCCGCGTCCAGCCGGGCGTCGGCGCGCAGCACCAGCAGGCTGACGCCCGCCACGCCGGCGATGCCGGAGAGCACGGTGCGCAGGGTGAGCCGGTCGCCGAGCAGGGCGGCCGAGAGCCCGGCGGTGACCAGGGGCTGGACGGCGCCGACGGTGGCGGCGATCCCGCCCGGGAGGCGGTAGGCGGCGATGAACAGCAGGGCCTGGAAGGCGCCGATGTTGAGGGCGCCGAGGACGAGGGCGCGCCACCACCAGTCGCCCTTGGGCAGGGCGCGGGTGAGGGCGATCAGCAGCAGTCCGGCGGGCAGGCAGCGGATGACGGCGGCGAGGAGCGGGCGGTGGGGCGGGAGCAGTTCGGTGGTGACGAGGTAGGTCGTCCCCCAGACCGCGGGTGCGAGGGCCGTCGTCAGCAGGACGGCGAGGCGATTACTTAGCACTAAGCCAATGTATCTCAGCGCTAAGGCATTCTTCGGCGGATCCCACCGGTGATGTGGCTCACAGTTACCTCATCGCTAAGGAATCCGACGGGCATCGCTTACCCTGAACCCGTGGCAGATCATCTCGACCGCGTCGTCGCGCAATGGGGCGCCGAGCGCCCCGACCTGGACGTCTCCCCGATGGAGGTGTTCGGACGGCTCAAGCGCCTCTACCGCCTCGTCGACGCCGAACTCAACCGCACCTTCGCCGAACACGGCCTGGACGCGCCCTCGTTCGACGTCCTCGCCACCCTCAAACGCAGCGGCCCGCCCTACCGCCTCACCCCCACCGGCCTGATGCAGTCCGCCATGGTCACCTCCGGTGCCATCACCCAGCGCCTCGACCGCCTGGAAGCCCGCGGTCTGGTCACCCGGACCCGCAGCGACCAGGACCGCCGCAGCCGCGACGTCGAACTCACCCCCGAGGGCCACGCCCTGATCGACCGCGCCCTCCCCGACCACATCGCCACCGAGCACCGCATGCTCGCCGACCTCGACGAGGCCCGCAGGGCCGCGCTCGTCGACGCCATGCGCGCGCTGCTCGCCGACCTCGGGGACGACCCGGCCGGCTGACCGGCCGGCTGACCGGCCGGGTCGCCGGGTGAACCGCCCCGGCCCGTAAACCGATTGCCGGGGCAGGCCGCCCCGCCTTGGATGGCGGCCATGGACCACCCCCTCTGGACCGCACTCCCCGCCGACGTCCGTCGCACGGTCGACGAACACCTCGCCGTACGGCGCCACGTCCACGCGATCAAGGCGATTCGCGACGCGTCGCCGGAGCCCGTGCCCGGCATCCGTGAGTGCGTCGACCTGATCGCCGACCGGATGGCGGAACTCGGTCCTGAGCCCGATCCCTCGGAGAACGGTCCGACCCCGCCGTCCGCCCCGAACGGCTCTCCCCGCCACGGTGGTTGACGCGAACTGGCCGATTTCGGAGTGACGCTCCCGGGAGCTGTTCCGGGACCATTGCACCGAAGGCGAGACATGTCCGGAAGGAGATCGTTCCGATGCGTATGCGCGACGCGGTGCTCGTGCTCGCTTCCGCCGCCCTGACAGCGGCGGTCGGTGCCGGTACGGCCGCTGCCGCCCCGAAGAGTGGGGCGGACGTGAACCTGTGGTCCCCGAAGGGCTTCAAGGCCGGAGTCGAGAAGTCCTGGACGGGTGACGGGCACAAGGGCTACAACGGTCAGTTCGCCTGGTTGACGCGGAGCGGCAGTGTCTGGGTCGAGGTGCGGATCAGCTGGGAGTCCGGCGGCCTGGAGCAGAAGAAGGTCACGTTCGGGAAGCAGTACTCCTACAAGGGCGCCTATGAGGTCTACCTGCGTGCCTGCGACTCCAGCGGCTGTGGCGGCTGGTGGTAGGCGCCGACCCCGTACGCGTCAGGGGTTGACCGCGACCGCCTTGAAGAAGGTGTAGTGCAAGGTCCCGCCCGGTTCGGCCGCCCGGCGCAGGTCGGCGATGCCGCGGTCGAAGGCCTCCGGGGTGGTGAGCCCGGCGGCCAGGGCCTCGGGCCGGACGGCCTCGACCATCGGGACGAAGGTCCGCCGGGTGAAGCCCTCCACCAGGGCCGGGCGGCCGTCGTCGGCGTAGACCGTCCGCGGGCGGACCGTCACGTCCGCGAACCCGGCCGCCGTCAGCAGCGGGTGCAGCCGGCGCCCCACCAGGGCGTCGCCGCCCGCCCCGGCCTGGAGCCGGACCAGGTGGTCGACGGTGCGGCGGGCCGCCGGGGTCTCCGGGTGGAAGAAGGCCGAGCCGTGGTCGCCCTCGATCACCGTGATCGTGCCGCCCGGCCGCAGCACCCGCCGCAGCGCGGCCAGCCCGGCCGTCGGGTCGGGCAGGTGCTCCAGTACGAAGCACAGGAAGACGTGGTCGAACGCGCCGTCCGGGAAGGGCAGTCGGTGGAGGTCGCCGTGGTGCCAGGTGACCTGGGCGGCCGGCGCCGCGGCGGCGATCCGGGCCCGGGCCTGGTCCAGCGACCGCGCGGAGACGTCCGCCGCCGTGAGCAGCACGCCCGGGCTGGTGGCGAGCAGGTGCGCCGTCTGCGCCCCCACCCCGCAGCCCGCCTCCAGCACCCGGCTGCCCGCCGGGTAGGCGGTGCCCGAGTGCAGCAGCTCGGCGAGGGTGTCGGCCTGGTCGCCGAGGCGCTGCGCCTCGGTGTCGGAGTAGCCGTGGACGTACGGGGTGGCGGGGAGCGGGGTCGTCTCGGTGGTCATGGCTCAACCCTCGCGTCAGTATGGACCGGTGAACAGGTCCAAAGCCGCCGCGAACGACAGGTCCAAAGAGGCCGGACCGGCCGGGGAGGTCGGGGAGACCGGTGTCGACTTCCTCCAGCTCGATGCCGCCGAGGCCCCGCCGGGCGGCCTCACCGACTGGCTGGCCCGCCGGTTGCGCGAGGCCGTCGCCGACGGGCTGCTGCCCGCCGGCACCCGACTGCCCGCCAGTCGGGTGCTCGCGGCCGAACTCGGCGTCTCCCGGGGCGTGGTGACCGATGCCTACCGGCGGCTCGCCGAGGCGGGGCAGCTCGCCGGGCGGGGCCGGGGCGGGACGGTCGTGGTCGCGTTGCCGCCGGCCGCGGTTCCCACCGAGGTTCCCAGCGCGGTTTCCGCCGCTGTGCCGGCCCGCCCGGCACCCGCGCTGTTCCGGGACGACCCCGACCCCGAGGTGTTCGACCACCTGCGCGCCACCCCCGCCCGGATCGACCTCACCCCCGGCGTGCCCGACCTCGCCGCGTTCCCCCGCGCCGCCTGGCTGCGGGCCGAACGGGCCGTCCTCGACGGCCTCGCCGCGGCCGACCTCGGCTACGGGGACGTCCGCGGCACCCCCGCCCTGCGGCAGGCCGTCGCCCACTGGCTCGCCCGCAACCGGGGCATCCGCGCCGACCCGGAGGAGGTGCTCGTGGTCGCCGGGACGGCCCAGTCGCTCGCACTGCTCGGCCGGGCCTTCGGCCGGATGGGCATCACCGAGGTCGCGGTCGAGGATCCGGGCTCCCTCGGCGCCCGCCAGCACCTCGCCCACTGGCTCGCCGCCACCCCGCCCGTCCCGGTGGACGCCGAGGGCATCCGGGTCGACGCGCTGCGCGCCACCGGCGCCCCCGCCGTGCTGCTCACCCCCGCCCACCAGTACCCGACCGGTGTCGTCCTCGGCGGCGAGCGGCGCCGTGAACTCCTGCGCTGGGCGGGCGAGGGCGGTCTGGTCGTCGAGGACGACTACGACGCCGAGCACCGTTACGACCGCCCGCCCGTCCCCGCGCTGCGGGCCGAACTGCCCGACCGGGTCTGCTACGCGGGCAGCACCTCCAAACTGCTCGCCCCGGCGCTGCGCACCGGCTGGCTGCTGGTGCCGCCGCCGCTGCGTGCGGCCGTCCTCGACGCCAAGCGCTTCGCGGACCTCGGCAACCCGGTGCTGCCCCAACTGGTGCTCGCCCGGCTGATGGAATCCGGTGAACTGGAGCGCCACCTGCGGCTGTTGCGGCGCCGCCACCGTCGCCGCCGGGACGCGATGATCGCCGCCGTCCGTACCCACCTCCCCGCCGCGACCGTGCACGGCGCGGCCGCCGGGCTGCACCTGATGCTCACCCTGCCGGAGCAACTCGGATGCAGTGACGTGGAGTTGGCCACCGCGGCGCTCGCCTGCGGCGTCAAGGTCCAGCCCCTGTCCTGGCACGCCCGCCTGCCGTTCCCGCCCGGTCTGGTGCTCGGCTACGCGGCCGGCCCGCCGGGCGACATCGCCGAAGGCATCGCCGTCCTGGGGGAGTTGGTCCGCCGGGCCTCGGCCGGCCGCAATTCGGGTGCCCGCCCGGCTCCTGCGTGATCGAATCGACCACCATGAGGACGACGAAACCCGCTGCACCGGAGCGAGCCGACCTGCTGGCCAGGATGGAGCGGAACCTGGCCGAGCACGCCTGTCACCTGCACCGCCGTACCGCGGGCATGACCGTCGCCGACGCGGACGACCTGACGGTCGCCGACAGCGGCCTCGACGACGACACCTTCAACATCGTCGCCCTGGCCCGCTTCCGCCCGACACCGCCGACGCGCGGATCGCCGACACCGTCCGGGACCTGGCCGCCAGGGGGCGCCCGTTCTCGTGGTGGGTCGGCCCGGCCTCGACCCCGGCGGACCTGTCCGCCCGCCTGAGCGCCGCAGGCCTGGAGGCGTCCGAGCGGGAGACGGCCATGTGGGCGCTCCTGGACGACGCCCCACCGCCCGAGCACGTCACCGGGCTCGACATCCGCGCCGTGACCACACCCGAAGGCCTCGCCGACCACGCCTCGGTCGTGGCCGCGAACTGGGACCCGCCGGCCGCCACCGTGCGGCGGTTCTTCACCCGTGCGGCGGAGTCGGCACTCGCCGACGACTGTCCGGCCCGCTACCTGGTCGGCTACGTCGACGACCGGCCGGTCTGCTCGGCCGAGGTCCTCCTGCACGCGGGGGTCGCCGGGATCTACAACATCGCCACGCTGGCCGCCCACCGCCGACGCGGCTACGGCGGCGCCGTCACCCTCGCCGCCCTGGCGACGGCCCGCGCCCACGGGCACCGGATCGCCGTCCTCCAGGCCTCGGCGGAAGGCCGGCCGGTCTACCGCCGTCTGGGCTTCCACGACTGCGGCGAGTTCGTCGAGCACGCCGTCTGAGGCCCACCGCACGCGGCCGGGGGCCAACGGGGGCCCGGCCCCGGTGCCGGTGCCGGTGGCGGGGCCGGTGGTGTGCGGGCTGCCGTCCGGCGGGTTCCTGGGTACGCTGACGGACCGTATGCCGATGCTGACCCTGGAGGGACGGATGGCCCCGTTACGGCGGATCGCCCGGTTGACGTCGGTGGTGCTGGTGGTGGCGGCCGTGCTCGGCCCCGTCCCCGCCGGGTCGGTGACGCGCGGGAGAGGGCTCCCCGACGAGAGGAACCCGGCGATGACCGGACGGCACCAGGACGCGCGTCAACTCGCGGGCCGGCGCATCGTGCTCTCCTACCCCGGCCCGACCCCGCCGCCCGGGGTGCTGCGGGCGATCCGGGAGGGCCGGGCGGCCGGGGTCATCCTGTTCGGTGAGAACGTCACCGGTCCGGAGCAACTGGCCGAGGCGGTGGCCGCGTTGAAGCAGGCCGCCGCCGAGGCCCCGGACGCGCGCCCGCTGCTGCTGATGACCGACCAGGAGGGCGGCAAGGTGCGCCGGCTGCCGGGGGCGCCGGAGCTCTCCGCCCGCCGCACCGGGACGGCCCCGGATCCGTTCGCCGCCGCCGTGGACTCCGGCGCCGGGGCTGCCGGAACGCTCGGCGACGCCGGGTTGAACGTCAACCTCGCCCCGGTGCTCGACGTCTACGAAACCCCGGGCAACTTCATCGACCGCTACGAGCGCTCCTACGGCCAGGACCCGTCCACGGTGGGTGCGTTGGGCAGCGCCTTCCTCGCCGAGCAGCAGAGCCGGGGCGTGGCGGCCACCGCCAAGCACTTCCCCGGCCTGGGCGCGGCGGCCCGGGACGAGAACACCGACGCCCGCCCCGTCACCCTCCCCGTCCCGCTGGACCGGCTGCGCTCCCGCGACGAGGCCCCGTACCGGGCCGCCATCGCCGCGGGCGTGCGGATGGTGATGGCCTCCTGGGCGGTCTACCCGGCGCTGGACCCGGACCGCCCGGCCGGGCTGTCGCCCACCGTGGTCCAGGGCGAACTCCGTGAGCGCCTGGGCTTCGACGGCGTCACCGTCACCGACGCCCTGGAAGCCGACGCCCTCACGCCGTACGGTCCGACCGGCCCGCGTGCCGTCGCCGCCGCGGCGGCCGGGATGGACCTGATCCTCTGCTCCGCCCGCGACCCCCAGCAGGGTGAGGACGCCACCACCGCCCTGGCGGCCGCCCTGGACTCCGGCGGCCTCGACCGCGCGGCCTTCACGGAGGCCGTCGCCCGGGTGGACGCGCTGCGGGAGGACCTCGGCTGACGGCGGCCCGCGCGGCCCGCGCGGCCAGGGCAGTCAGGGCGGCCGACCGGGCGGCCCCGCTGCTCGGTCCGGCCGCCGGGCCAACGGTTCATCCCGGGTTCAACGGGCCGACGCCCGGCGAGGTGCGGGGGTTCGCCGTGCCGGATGGGAACACGCCATCGTAGGCGTGCTTTCGGTCGGAGGCATTGGTTCGAAGGGGAAGTCGCACTTGGGGGTTTGATTCGCATGGCAGAGTTGCAGTCAAGGCAAGCATGAAATGTCACATGTGCCATGACACACTGCTCGATCCCCGTCCCACGCGTTCATTCCTCACACCCTCCGAAGGAGGAGCCATGAACCGCATCACCCGCGCTACCCGCATCACCCGGATCGCGGCAGGCGCGGCCGGTGCCGTCGCGCTGCTGGGCGCGCCGCTGCCGGCGGCCGCCGCCGGGCAGGAGTCCGCCACCGTCACCACCTGCGGGCACTCCGGCCTCCAGGCCGGACTGTCCACCAGGGTCTGCGCGGACGTCACCGGTGACGCCGTCGTGCTGTACGGCCTGATCGGGCTGGCCGGCCCGCCCTCGCCGGGAACGCCGTGGCCGCCGGCGCCGCAGGCGCTGGTCACCCGGCTGTCGGCCGATCTGGCCGGCGTCGGCCCGCTCGGTGCGGTGGCCGGGCGCACCGAGTTCAGGGTCAGCACGGTCCGGGTGGACGGGGTCGGTGCCACCGTGCCCTGCGGGTCGGTCGTGCACGCCTCCTTCGCGGTGGAGGGGAGCTTGCGGGGACCGGCCCCGGTCACCGTCGATGTGCCTGTAGGCTGCTGACGGCTCGTCATCCAGACTGCCGGGCCCGGGAGTTGGCAGCGTCCCGGGTCCGGCCCTTCGCCGTCCCGATCCGGCCGTCGATGTGGGAGAGGTCACCTTCCACTGTGACGACTTGAAGAAATCTTCATCTGTGGCGATGATGCCTACCGGCCGTGGCACGGACCCCGCCCGGCCGGGCGACCAGGCCGCCACCGAGCCGGATCGAGGGAGGGAACGGGCCATGCCGGTCCCGCTGTACCAGGCGAAGGCGGAGTTCTTCCGCACCCTCGGCCACCCCGTCCGGATCCGGGTCCTGGAACTGCTCCAGGACGGCCCCCGGCCGGTGCGCGAGCTGCTGGCGGAGATCGGTATCGAGCCGTCCAACCTCTCCCAGCAGCTCGCGGTGCTGCGCCGCACCCAGCTGGTCACGGCCACCCGCGAGGGCAACACGGTGGTGTACGCGCTCAGCACCCCGGACGTCGCCGAGCTGCTCAGCGCGGCGCGGCGGATCCTGACCGAGCTGATCACCGACCAGGGGGCGCTGCTCACCGAGCTGCGCGCCGCCGGTGGCCGGTCGCCCCGCTGAGTCCGCAGCCGGCAGCCTGCAGCTTCGCGCCCACCGGCGGGCGACCGTGACCGTGACCGACCCGAGGAGAACAGCCCGATGGGCGACAGCGCCAACAGTGCCGACAGCACCGGCGAGGAGAAGCGCCGCCGCAAGGCGATGCTGATCCGCGCCGGCATCTACATCTTCGCCACCCACCTGTTCGCGGGCTTCGTCCTGCTGCTGTTCGCCCTCGGCGACCGCAAGTAGCCGTCCGGCCCGGCCGCGACGCCCGGCCGCGACGCCCGTCAGCGAGCGCGGTCGCCCGGTACCAGGTAGCGGTCGCTGGTGCTGGTCCAGGCCTGGACGCCGGCCACCAACTCCCGGGTGCCGTCCAGGTACCAGCGCCCCGCCGGGTGGCGGCGGCCCAGGTCGCGGCGCAGCCGCTCGTTCTCCCGGTGCAGGGTGCCGACCCGGGTGCGCACCGCGCGCACGGCCCGGCTGCGGGTGCAGCCGCGGACCCGCTGGAGGGTGAGGACGGTGTTGAACGCGGCGGCGCTCTGCCGTTCCTCCCGCTCCAGCGAGTAGAGGTCGTTGATCAGCGTCGCGGCGTCGGCGGTGTTGGCGCGCAGGCGGTGCAGTGCGGGTTCCGCGTGCAGGGCGGCGGGGGCGTCGGCGCCGTGGACCCGTTCCAGTATGTTCATGAACGGGTAGACGCAGCTGCCGTGGCGGCGCAGCCGCATGGTGTCGGCCAGGCCGAGGCCCAGGGCGGGAACGGTGCCGCGGGCGCGGTGTTCGGCCTCGGCGGGGAAGGTGGCCAGGCAGGCGCGCCACTCGCGGGCCGCCCGGGCGCGCCAGTCGGGGGAGGTGGACCGGCGCTGACGGTCCCAGAGCTCCTGCCAGGCGGTGAGGAGCAGGTCGCCCGGTGCCGCGGGGCGGGCGTCGCCGTCGAGGGCGGAGATCAGCGGGTCGACCAGCGCGTGGGCCTCGGCGGGCCGGCGCCCGGGCGGGCCGTCGAAGCGGTCGTCCAGGACGGTGAACCAGCCCAGCATGTCCACCAGCAGGTCCAGGTCGGTGCCCCGGGCGCGGGGGAAGGCGTGGCCGATCAGCTCGTGCAGGGCGTAGGCCCGGTAGTCGGGGAGCTCGGTGGGGGCGAGCAGGCCGTGGCGGACCGCCCAGTCGGCGTGCCGGTCGGCGGCGGCGCGCAGTTCGGCGGGCGGCCGGGGGAGGGGCACGGCGGCGGGCGCGCCGGGGCGGGCCGCGGTGCCGGTGAGCGGACAGCCGGCGGAGTGCGGCCGGTCCGTGCCGGCCCCGGCCGGTGCGAGGCCTGTGGTGCTTGCGGTGACCGCAGCGTCCGCCGCCACGTCCCGCCCTGCCGGGGCGGAGGCGGCGGCGCTCGGTACGGCGGAGCCGCGCGGCACCAGCCGGACCCGCAGGCCGTGGGCCTGGACGGTGGTCCACACCACCTCCCGGGCCCGCGACCCCGGCACCGCCACCGGCCGCCAGCGGCGCAGGATCGCGGCGGCCGCGACGGTCAGCTCGGCCCAGGCGAAGGCCTCGCCGATGCACTTATGCTTGCCCGCCCCGAAGGGCAGGAAGGACGGTCGCCCGAGCCCGCCGCCGTCCTGCCAGCGCTCGGGCCGGAAGCTCGACGGGTCGTCGTAGCTCAGCGGGTCGCGGTGCAGCGCGGTGAGGCTGTACAGCAGCTCGGTCCCGGCCGGGATCCGGTACGGGCCGAGGTCGACGGGCACCCGGGCGGTGCGCATCAGGAAGGCGTTGGGGGCGTGCAGCCGCACCACCTCCTGGGTGACGCCGCGGGTGTACGTGAGCCGGGCGAGCGCCTCGGGGGTGGGGGTGGTGCCGGCGGGCAGGTGCTCGTCCAGTTCGGCCAGGACCCGGGCCTCCACCTCGGGGTGGCGCAGGAGTTCGTCGAGCAGCCAGGTGAGCGTGGTGGAGACGGTCTCGGTGCCGGCGCCGAACATGGTGATGGCCTCGGAGCGGACGTCGGCCTCGGTGAGCGGACGGCCGGTGGCCGGGTCGGTGGCGGCGCGCAGCAGGGCCGGCAGGGTGCCGCCGCGCTGGTCGGGCCGGGCGCGTCCGGGGCGGCCGTTGACGGCCTGGTCGACCACCCGGTTGAGCACCCGGACGGCGGCGTCGAAGCGCCGGTTGACGGGCAGCGGGAGCCGGGCGAGGGCGGGGTGAGGGTAGAGGGACTGGACGATCTGGCCCTTCACCAGGTCGGGCAGCGCCCGGTGGAAGGCGAGGGTGGCGTCCTCGCTGAGCCGGGCGTCGAACAGCGAGCGGGTGACGATCTCCAGCGCGAGGTGGTTCATCTCCTTGGCCACGTCGAGGACTTGGCCGGCGCGCCAGCGGCTGGCCCGTTCCTCGGTGACCTGGTGCATCACGGCCAGGTAGCCGGCCGTCCGGTCGGGGGCGAAGGCGGGTTGGATGATCCGGCGGCGGTCGCGGTGCGCCTGTCCCTCGGACATCAGCAGGCCGTCGCCGAAGGCGGTCCTGAGGGTGTCCTGGACGGCGCCGCGCGGGCAGTCGTGGGCGAGGGCGACGAGCAGGGTGTGGACCAGCCGGGCGTCGGTCACCACGCAGACGGTGCGGGGCCCGAGCCGGATCCGGACCACGCCGCCGTGGCGGGCCAGCGAACCGAGGAAGCCGAGCGGGTCGCGCAGCAGGGCGGCCGCGTGGCCGAGGCCGGGCAGGGCGCCGGGGGCGAGCGGCGGGACGGCGGCTCGGGTGGCGGGTGCGGGGGGTGGCGTGGTTCTCGGGGGGACGATCCGTTTCCGTGTCTCTGCCAGCAGGGCGTTGGTCGGCAGGGTCATGACACTTCCTCTCACCAGAGGGGCCGGTGCGGGCGGTACCGGGGGAAGGCACCGGCCGGCCGGCCGGGTGGCGGGGGCCGACGAGCGCGGAACCCGCGTGCGCCAGGGGCGGAGGGCGCACGCCATGGGAAACGCGCCGGTGCGACGGGCGTTGCGCCGAACGCGCCCGGATCACTCCAACGGACGATCATCGTGTCGGCGCTGCGCCCGTCCGTCCGTCAGGCCTGCCGCCCGGCCCCCGGGGCGGCCCTCGGCCCGGTCCGTCATCCGGCCCTCGCCCGGTCCTTGCCCGGTCCTTCGTCCGACCCTCGCCCGGTCCTCCGCCCGGTGTCGAAGCGGCCCGCTTCCGTTGCCCTGACCTGCGTCGATGCCGTCCACGCGGTGGCCCGTACCGGGCCCCGGCGGGAGGGTCTTTGGACCCTCGCCGCACGGTGGCGGGGACGCCAGCATGGTGGGTGGAGAAGGAGGAACCTGATGACCCGTCTGCGCCACCGGCCCGCCCTCGACGTCCGGGTGGAGATCCGCGGCGAGCTGCCGCGCGAGGACGCCGAGTACGCCCGGAGCCGGGCGCAGGACACCGCGGTGCTCCTGGGCCCCGACGTCCACGGACTGCGGCTGCGGCTCACCCGGGCCCGCGATCGCATGCTCACCCGGCCCGCGCTCGCCCAGGCCGACGTCGAGCTGGACGGCACCGGCCCGGTCCGGGTCCAGCTGGCCGCCGGCACCGCCCGGGAGGCCGTCGACCTGGTGCTCGGCACCCTGGCCGGCCGGGTGTCCCGGCTGCGCGAACTGGGCGACATCGGTCTGGCCGCCGTGCACGAGTGCGCCTACCGGCCGCAGTGGGCCGACCGGCCGCTCGCCCGGCGGCGGATCGCCCGGCACAAGGCGGTCGTGCCCGCCCGCCGCACCCAGGCGCAGGCGGCCCGCGAACTGCTGCTCCTGGACCGGCGGTTCCACCTGTTCCTGGACGCCGACACCGGACGGGACGGCCTGGTCCACCGCTGCCCGCTGAGCGGCGCGGTCGAGCCCTGGCCCGCCGGCGGCGACGCGCTGCCGGTGCTCGACCTCGCCGAGGCGGCCCGCCGGCTCTGGCTCACCGGGCGCCCGTTCGTCTGCCACACCGGCCCCGAGGACGGCCGCGCCCGGGTGCTCTACCGCCGCTACGACGGGCACTACGGCCTGATAACGCCGGTAGCGGAGGGCGGTCGCGGGGCAGGAATGCCCTCGGCGCGCGATTGATCCGCGAGGTTCGGCCGCCCGCCGGGCCGGACCGCCCGTCGGACCGCACCTCCCGCCGGGCTCCACCACCCTCCAGACGCCACCAACTCCACGACAGGGGAACGGGACCATGGACTGCGATGACGAGGTCATGCTGACCGTCCGGATCACCGCCGCCGAGCGGGCGCTGCTGCGGGACCTCGCGCGCGGCCACGGCGGCGACGTCTCCGGTGTCGCGGTCGACGGGCTCCTGGAGGTCATCCCCTCGCTGCACGACGACGGTTCGGTGCTGCCGCTGCTGCGGGTCCTGGCCCGGCCCGCGCCCTGTGCGGTCACCCTCTGGCTGCCCGCGCCGGTCGCGGACCTGCTGCCGTTGCTCGGCGAGCGGCTGGTGCGCACCGGCGGCCCGTCGGCGGGCCCGGCCAGTGCCGCGCTCTCCGCCGCGCTGCGGGTGTGGCTCGCCGGGGACCGGGCCGTGCTCGCCGCCGGGCTGGCCCGGTTGCACGGCGGTTGCGGTGCGGTGGGGGTGGCGAGCGGACCGGCGGTCGGTGGTCCGGCCCGGGTCGGGGTCGCGGCCTGAGGGCCGGGGTGAGGGCCGGGGTGAGGGCCGGCCCGGGGTCTGTAGTGAGTCAAGTGACGGATCGTCATACCCCGTATGGCGATGGCATGTCCGGGGCGGAAACCTCCCCGTTCGGGGCGCTGGCCAGCTCCCGGCGGGAGGTCTAGCATTCGACACGGCCCGCCGGGGCGCAGACCCCGAGGGTTCCGGCCGGGTGGCCGCCACCACCCCGTGCCGGGGAGCGCGTACCCCCCGAGTGCGCTCCCCGGCACTTCGCCGCCCGGGCCGCCGGGCCCCGCCTGCCGTTCCCCGTCCGCTCGGCCTCGCCTCGAACGGGCCGGGGACTTTCGCAAGAGGTTTCTGTTATTCCCCGCCGTTCCACCGGCTCTCCCTCGTGTCGGAAGGTTCGGACCCCTCACCACAGGGTCCGGGCCGTCGCACGAGGAAAGGAACGCGATGGGACACCGGAGCAGCGAACTCCGCCGGCGCAGGCGCCGCAGGTTCACCCGCAGGAGCGCCCTGGTCGCCGTGGCGGTCGCGGCCGGACTGGTCGCGGGCACCCTGGGCCTGCGCACCGCGCTGGAGCCCGGGGCGATGCGCAGTACCGTCACGGCGGCGGACGCGCCGCTCGACGCGGTCGCGGACGACGGTGGCCCGGGCGAGACGGGCACCGCCGAGGGCGCCACCAGGGCGCCCGCCCCGAAGCGGGACGAGAAGGCCGCCCCGCCCAAGGCGATACCCAAGGACCAGCCCGACCGCGGCCTGGTCTACGCGGGGTTGACCCTGCCGACCAGTGACCGCTGCGGCAACATGCTGGAGGTCACCGGCAGCGCCCAGTGCAGCCACGGCCCGGACGCGCCGCCCAAGGACGTGGACATCCGCAAGGACGTTCCGCCGGTCGCCGCCCAGGCCGCCCGGGTACCCGCGCTCACTCCGCCCGCCGGCGCCCAACCGCCCTCCACGGCCGATCTGTTGAAGGGCGGCGCGCCCGTCCTCGACGCCACCCAGAAGGCGCTGCTCGGCGAGGCCGGCCAGGGCTCCGCAGCGCAGGACGCCGCCCCGCCCGCGGCCGCCCCGGGCGCCGGAGCGGGCCTGGTCTGCGAGGGTGACGGCAGCAGCGGCAACCGCGTCCAGGTGGTGTACGTGCACACCCCCGGCAACGACCGGTTCGCCCAGTACCTGTCCTCCTTCAAGAAGTGGGCCGCGGACGTCGACGTCATCTACGACGCCAGCGCCGCCGAGACCGGCGGCGTGCGGCACGTCCGCTTCGTCACCGAACCCGACTGCACCGCCTCGGTGTTGAACGTGCAGATCTCCGACTCCGAGATCCAGGACTTCAACGCGAGCAACCGCGCCCTGGCCGCGCAGGGGTTCAACCGCAAGGACCGCAAGTACATGATGTTCACCGACGCCAAGGTGTACTGCGGGATCGGCACCTTCGCCGGTGACGAGCGCCCGGGCCAGGACAACCTCAGCAACTTCGGCCCCTCGTACGGCCGGACCGACTCCGGCTGCTGGAGCGGAACCACCGCCGCGCACGAACTCGGCCACAACCTGGGCGCGGTGAACAACAGCGCGCCCAACTCCAGCAAGGCCGGTCACTGCACGGACGAGTGGGACATCATGTGCTACTCGGACGCCCCGTACTACCCGCAGATGCGGATCGCCTGCCCGGACCGCGCGCACGACGACCGGCTCGACTGCAACCACGACGACTACTACAACACCTCTCCGGCACCCGGTAGTTACCTGGCCACGCACTGGAACGTCGCGAACAACCGCTTCCTCATCGCGGGCAACGGCGGCGGGACCGGGCCGAACCCCACGCCGACCCCGACCGCCACCGGGCCGACCCCGACCCCGACCGGCACGGGTCCGACCCCCACGGGCACGCCCACCCGCACGCCCTCGCCGTCCCCGACGCCGACCGGCGGCCCCACCGCCACGCCCACCGGCTCCCCGTCGCCGACCAGGACCCCGGCCCCGGGTGGCGCCGGTCCCGATGTGACGACCAGTCAGATCACCCAGAACTCGGTCGTGCTGAGCTGGAGCCCCGTTCCCGGCGCCGCCGGTTACGACGTCCAGCTGAACGGCCGGACCATCGGTACCGTCAGCTCGACCGTGGTCGGCGTGGTCCGGTTGGCCCCCGGGACCGGCTACACCGTGGCCGTCGCCGTCCGCGACGCCGCCGGAACGGTCGGCAAGCCCGGCCGCGCGGCGAACTTCCGCACCCTCGCCGACACCGGCCGCCCGCAGCCCGGCACCCACTACAGCATGGTCAACGGCCTCACCGGCCAGGCCGCCGACCTGTGGGGCAGCTCGATGAACGACGGCACCGTGGCGATCGGCTACCAGCGCACCGGCTACGCCAACCAGAAGTGGCAGTTCGAGGACGCCGGCAACGGTGCGCTGCGGATCAAGTCCACGCGCTCGGGCAAGTGCCTGCAGCTCGGCGGCACCCCGGTGGCCGGGCAGTACGTGGCGCAGCAGCCGTGCTCCGACACCGCTGAGCAGAAGTGGCAACTCAACGCGGCCGAGGGCGGGTTCACCCTCACCGCCGACGGGACCGGCCTGGTGCTCGGGCTCAGCGACCGTTGGTACTACGGTGGTTGGCTGCTGGAGTTGCAGCAGCCGAACGGCCGGCCGTACCAGAACTGGTCGCTGCTGAAGACCTCGTAGCCCGGTACGACCGCACGATCCCGCACCACCCCGTACTACCCGTACGGCCCCGTACGATCCCGCACGGCCCGTACGATCCCGCACAGCGGGTGCGGCCGCCACCACCGGATGGCGGCCGCACCCGGCACCGCTGCTCCACCTACCCTCACCCCCACCGCCGAGGACCGCCCGACATGCGAACCCGCACTCGCCCGCTGCTCGCCTCCCTCGCCCTCGCCGCCGTCTCCGTCCTGCCCGCCGCCGCACCCGCCGCCGCCCACGGTGACACCGTCCACCTGGACGTGACCGGCCAGCAGAACGGCCGGGTCAGCACCGTCGCCACCTGGGAGAACGACCACGACCCGGTCACCGAGGAGTTCGCCGGCACGCTCTCCGCGACCGCCGCCGACGGCCGGACCGTCGGCCCCTGGCGGCTGGTCGCCGTGCCGGGCCGCCCGGGTACGTACACCACCCGGGAGCTGCTGCCCGCCGGGCACTGGAAGATCTCCGTCGACTGCGCCTTCCCCTCCTTGGGCCACGGCGAGCGCGAACTCGACGTCGAGGCGGCGGCGATCAGCGACCCGGTGCCGCTGGACGCGGCCGCCTCCGCCCACTCCTCGGCCTCCGCCGCGCCCTCTGCCGCGGCCTCCACCGGACCCTCCGCCACGGCCTCCGGCGCCACGCCCACCGCGGGCCCGACCGTGGTGGCCGCGGCGGCCACCACCGCCGCGCCCGCCCACGAGACCACCGACGACGCCACCACCTGGGCCGCCATCGGCACCGCCACCGCGGCCGTGCTGCTGGTCGGCACCGGCTTCTGGCTGCGCGGACGCGCCCGCCGCTGACGGGCCGGAGCGCGGCGCCGCCCCGGCCGGCCGTCGGCGACCCGTGATCCGTGCCACCCTGGCAAACCGGGAACCGGCGGCGCACGAAGCACGTCTGAGCGATCACCGGGCGTCACCGGACGCCCGGCCGATCGCAAGGGAGCATCCGCGCATGAGGAAGGTCCTGATCACCGGCGGTGCCGGCTTCATCGGCAGCACGGTGGCCTCGGTCCTGCTCGACCGGGGCATCACCCCGGTCGTCCTGGACGACCTGTCCAAGGGCCGCGCCGAGTTCGTGGAGAACCGCGTCTTCTACGGGGGCGACATCGCCGACGCCGCCCTGCTGGACCGGATCTTCACCGAACACCCGGACATCGACGCCACCGTGCACTGCGCGGCCAGGATCGTCGTCCCGGAGTCGGTGGCCAAGCCGCTGTTCTACTACCGGGAGAACGTCGCCAAGACCGTCGAGCTGCTCGACGCCCTCCAGCGCCACGGCTGCACCCGGGTGGTGTTCAGCAGCTCCGCCTCGATCTACGCGCCCACCCCGGACGGCCGGGTCGACGAGGACTCCGCGCTGGAGGCGAACAGCCCGTACGCGCGCACCAAGCTGATGATGGAGCAGGTGCTCCAGGACTGGACCCGGGGCGAGGGCGCCGAGCGGCAGCGGGTCATCACCCTGCGGTACTTCAACCCGGTCGGTGCCGACTCCCGGCTGCGCACCGGCCTGCAGAACCTCAACCCCAGCCACGCCCTCGGCAAGCTGATCGAGGCCCACACCGAGGGCACCCCGTTCACCGTCACCGGCGTCGACTGGCCGACCCGGGACGGCTCCGGCATCCGCGACTACGTCCACGTGCAGGACCTGGCGGAGGCCCACGTCGCGGCGCTGCTCCGGTTCGACGAGGTGATCGCCCCCGACGCCGCCGACCGCTTCCGGGCGATCAACGTCGGGACGGGCGAGGGCACCACTGTCCGTGAGCTGGTCGCCGCCTTCGAGCAGGCCGTCGGCGGCAAGCTCGACGTCCGTGAGGCCGGCCCGCGCCCGGGCGACGTGATCGGCTGCTACGCCTCCGTCGACGCCGCCCGCGAGCTGCTCGACTGGTCGCCGCGGCGCACCCTGGCCGAGGGCGTCGCCGACGCGCTCGCCTGGCGCGCCAAGTGGGCCACCCAGCTCGGCGCGAACTGACCGGCCGCAACCGCTACTTCACGGCCTCGCCGGACCTCGCCCAGTTGTCGTGCAGGCGGTCCAGGTAGGACTGCGCCTGCGGGCCGATCCTGACGCCCCGGGCGAAGGCGAGCATGTTGCCCGCCCCGGCGTTGTAGCCGAGGGCGAGCAGCTCGTCCTTGTTCAGCGGGGCGCCCACCTTGGCGGGGAGCTGTTCGGCGAGGTCGTGGAGGTGCCAGGCGGCTGCCTGGACGGCCAGGTTGCGGTCGTCCGGCAGCTCCTCCCAGCGGCGGGAGGCGAACGGGCGGCCCGGCTTGGTGTCGTCGAAGGCGGCGCGGTGCATGTTGGCGATGCCGAAGGCGGCGTCCGGCTTGCCGCGCTGCCAGGCCCGCTCGAAGTCCGGGTCGTGCGGCTTGTACGCCTCGTTGTAGAGGATCGCCATCAGCAGCTGGGGGTTGACCCCGGCCTCGGCCGCGTACTGGCGCACCGGCGCCGCGTAGTCGGCGGGCTCGTAGCGGCCGGAGGGCTTCGACGGGGCCGCCGACGACCCGCCCGACCCAGCACCCGCGCCGACACCCGACCCGGTTCCCGCGTCGGCACCTGACCCGGCGCCCGCCGAACCGGAGGCGCCGGACGACGGGGCGGCGGCGGAGGACGAGGGCGCCGCCGAAGCGGCCCCGGGCTCGTGGCCGCCGCTGCGGACGATGCCCCACCCGGCCGCCGCCAGGACGCCGATCACGATCCAGCGCCCCCAGCGCGGACCTTTCTGCTCCTCGCTCACCGCCGTCGGCCCTCCCCGTTCGCCCGTCATCCAGTTCGACCGTCGTACGGTCGCTCGTGCCCCGCGGGAGGCCCGGCCGGTCCTACTCGGCGGACTTCGCGTCGCCGTCGAGGTTGCGCAGGAAGTCCTTCGCCTTCTCGACGCCGGTGTCGATCTGCCCGCTGTACTTGCCGTCCGTGCGGTCGTCGATCACGTCGCCGACCTTCTCCAGGCCTTGCCCGAGCACGTCGCTGTGCTCGCGGGCGAGGTCGGTGGCCTTGTCCGCGATGTTCTTAAGACTTTCAAACATGGTGACGCTCTACTCCTCTGGTGCGTTCCTGTTGGTGTGCCGACGTGGCGGGGATCATGGTCATCCTAACGAGGGCCGGCCGGGCGGTCCGCCGCTGCGGAACGGCGGCGAGTGACTTTGCTGAAATGGGTTTGTATGCTCCAGACCAGCCTCTACAGGCCTGTAGACGGCGGGAATTGCCAGCGGACGGATGGCGTCCCGGCACGAGGGGCGGCGTGGTCTCGCCGCCGCAGCCGAAACGATCGAGGGAAGTGCGCATGGCCGGCCAGCGGGCGAGAACGCCGTACCAGGACGCGGGACCTCGCATCGAGGACCCCGCCGTGCCCGCCCAGCGCTCCCGCGCGGCCGGCGGTGACCCCGACCCGTCGGGGCAGGCCCGCGCCCAGCGCGCCGGGGCCTCGCGCCGCAGGCAGCAGGCCCGTCGGCGCGGCGGACCGGTCGCCGCGCTCGCCGCGGTCGGGCTGCCGCTGCTCGGCGGGATCGGCGACGAACTCGGCGGCCCCGGCGTCGGCATCCTGTTCGCGGTCGGCGCGGTGCTCGGCACCGGCGTCGCGGCCGTGCTGTGCAGTCGGAGCGGCCGCTGGTGGGTGCTGACCGGGACCCCCCTGGTGGTGCTGCTGACGGCCTCGGCCGTCGAGTACGGGGCCGATCCCGACAAGTACCGGGGCAAGGGCCTGGGCACCGGCGCGGTGCGCTGGGTGGTCGAGGCGTTCCCGGTGATGGCGACGGCGCTGGCGGTCGCGCTGCTGGTGATCGTGGTGCGTGCGGTGCTGGACCGCCGCCGGCCCCCCAGGGCCGGAGCCCCGAGCGGACGGGGCCGCCGTGGCTGACCGCACCAACCGCACGAACAGCACCGACCACACCGAGCGCCCGCGCGGCCGGGCCCCGCGCCGTGGCTCCGCCGCCCGTCGGGGGCCCGCCCCGCTGACCGTGGCCGGCCGCACCCTGGCCTGCGCCGTCTCGGTGGCCGTGCTCGGCGCCAGCGGCTTCACCTGGTACGAGTACCGCAGCCTGGACGACGGCATGATCAAGTCCGGTGCGTTGAACGAGGCGAAGAAGAACGCCCCGCCGCACCTGGACAAGTCCGTCAACCTGCTGCTGATCGGCCTCGACAGCCGCAAGGACATGGACGGCAACGACCTGCCCAAGCAGTTCGTCGAGGACGAACTGCACGCCGGCTCCAGCGAGATCGGCGGCTACAACACCAACGCCCTGATCGTGCTGCACATCCCGGCCAACGGCGGGAAGGTCACCGCGCTGTCCGTCCCGCGTGACGACTACGTGCAGACCGTCGGCGCCGACGGCAAGATGCACAAGATCAAGGAGGCCTACGGCATCGCCAAGGAGGCCGCCGAGTCGAAGCTCGCGGGCAAGGGCCTCTCCAAGGCGGATCTGGAACGGCAGAGCCGGGAGGCCGGCCGCTCGGCCACGATCCAGACGGTGCAGAGCTTCCTGGACGTCCCGATCGACCACTTCGCCGAGGTCAACCTGATCGGCTTCTACGACATCGCCAAGGCCGTGGAACCGATCCAGGTCTGCCTCAACCACCCGGTCGACGATCCGATCATCGCCCGGACCGCCGCGCACGAGGGCGGCGGCACCGGCCTCAAACTGCCCGCCGGGATCAGCTCGTTGAACGCCGCCCAGGCACTGTCCTTCGTCCGCCAGCGCCACCACCTCACCAACGGCGACCTCGACCGCACCCACCGGCAGCAGGCGTTCATCTCCTCCGTCGAGTACAAGCTCAAGCAGCAGGGCATCCTCAACGACTTCGGACAGATGCAGAAGCTGTTCGGGGTGGTGAAGAAGGACGTCGTGATCGACAACGAGTGGAACATCCTCGACTTCGCCCAGCAGGCGCCCAACCTCACCGGTGGCAACGTCGAGTTCAACACCCTGCCCATCACCGGGTTCAAGACCGTCGGCGGGCAGGAGGTGAACACCGTCAACCCGGACCTGATCAAGAAGATCGTCCGGCAGCTCTTCAACCGCGAACCGGCGCCCGCCGCCCCGGCCGCGGCCCCCGGCGGCGCCCCGGGCGAGACGGCCCCGCCCTCGCCTTCGCCCAGCGCCGCGCCCAAGTCGGTGGTCGACGTCAACGCGACGGCGGGCGCGGGCGCCGCCGCCACCGAGTCCAAGGCGCTGGTCGACCTCGGCTACCAGGCCGGCCGGATCGGTGACGCGCCCGCGCGGATCCGCACCACCACCGTGAGCTACGGCACCGGCGCCAAGGCCGACGCCCAGGCGGTCGCCGCCCGGTACGGCGTCACCGCCGTCCCGTCCTCGGCCGTCCCGGCGGGCCACGTCCTGGTCACCCTCGCCGGGACCCGGACCGCGACCCCCACCCCGGCCGCGACCGCCTCGGGCGCCCCCGCGCCGGCCGACGGCTCCGCCGACCCGGCCGCCGGGCTGCCGATGCAGGGGCCGGCGGTGAAGGCCGGCGGGATCCCCTGCGTGGACTGACCCGCGGTACGAGCGTCCGGTGGGGCCGCCCGCCGGACGCGCCAGGTGTCGGGTCGTCTCGTGCGTCGGGTCGTCTCGTGCGTCGGGTCGGGTCGTGCGTCGGGTCGGGTCGTGCGTCGGGTCGGGTCGTGCGTCGGGTCAGGCCCGAGTGGTCAGGCCCAACCGGCCGTCCTGAGCACGGCGGAGGCGACGTCCGGGAGCGGCAGGCGGGTGGTGTCGACGGTGAAGTCCGCGACGCCGGCCTGGTCGAGGATCCGGTGGAGCCCGTCGGCGCGCTCCAGGTGCCAGGGCAGGGACCCGGGGTCGTTGTCGGCCTCGTGCCGGCGCCTGAGCCGGCCGTGGACGACGGGGAGGTCCGCCGTCAGGCGGCAGACCTGGAGCGGCATGCCGAGGGCGGCCCGGTAGCCGTCGCGCTGGGCGATGCTCTCGGCCACCCCGGCCAGGACGAACCGGCGCACCCCGGCGTCCCGGTAGTTGGCGGTCAGGGCGCGCAGGTTGCGCAGCAGCAGACCGAGGTTGAACGGGTCGCCCTCGGGGGCGGGCCACGCCTGGCAGAGCCGGTCGAGGTCCATGACCGCGTGCGGCACACCGGCCTCCTGGAGGAGGTCGCCCACCGCGTCGGCGGCCGAGGTCTTGCCGACTCCGACGGTGCCGGTGATCAGCAGGGCACGCGGCTCCGCCCCGTTCGTGTGGTCCTGGTGGTTCAGCACTGCTCGCTCCGTGTCCGGTGGTGTCCTGCCTTGGGCTGCTCCGCGCATCATGGCCCGGGTGCGGGCGGCACGGCGGTCAGGGGCGCGGGGCCTTCTCGCCGTGGACGGCGGTGTACTCGGCGGCCAGCCAGGGGGCCAGCCCGTCGATGAGGGCGGCCAGGACCGCGCGGTCGGTGGTGGGGGTGCGGGCCACGGCGGCGGCCAGGCGCATCCGGTCCGCGTGGTCGGGGTAGTGGGCGGCGAAGGCCTCGGCGGAGACGGTGAGGTCGCTGGTCCAGCCGCCCCAGCGGGGCATGACCAGGGTGAAGCCGGTGCGGACGAGCCGACGGGAGACCGCGCGGCTCAGCGCGGTGAGCTCGGCGTCCGAATCGGCGGCGGCCAGTCGCTCGCGCCAGCGGGGGAGGGCGAGCGCGAGGTCGCCGTTGGTCTCGCGGGCGAGCAGGGAGTCCGGACGGTAGCGGGGGAGTCGCCCCGCGAGGTCCTCGCCGAGCAGCGGGGTGCACAGGCACGCGACGAACCAGCCCAGGTCGTGCCGTTCCAGCTCGCTGAGCAGCGTGCCGGTGCCGAACAGGAGCACGCCGACGCCGTCGACCTGCGGGAAGTCCGCGTCGAGGGCGGCTTCGAGGGCGTCGGCCGCCCGTCGGTCGTCGGGCGTGGGCTCCCGGTGCAGGGCGAGCAGCAGGTCGAGGTCGGAGACGCCGGGGAGCGCGGTGCCGCGCGGGATGCTGCCGTACAGGTAGGCGCCGTGCAGGCGGTCCGGGCCGAAGGCGGCGGCGATCCGCGCCCGCGCGGCGTCGACCACCGGCGCGAACTCCGGCCGGACGCGCTCCAGCGAGCCCTCCCGCGCGATGTACCCGTCCTCGTCCAGTCCCTGAATGTCCATGGGCGAACCCTGCCGCACCGTCACGTGGTTGACCAGCGGATTTCCGGGGCCCGGGCGAATTGTCAGTGGGGCGTGCCAGCATCCATTGCACACGAACACGGAGGGAATTCTCATGGGCACCTGGGACATCGGCCCTTTCGACAACGACACGGCGGCGGATTTCGCCGGTGGCCTCGACGACGCCGCGCCGGGCGAGCGCGCGGGCCTCGTCCGGGCGGCGCTGGAGCGCGCCGCCCGCGGGCCGGAGTACCTGGACGACGACGAGGGCGTGGAGGCCGTCGCGGCGGCGGCGCTGGTCGCCGCCCAGTGCTCCGGCGGCACGGCGGTGACGACGGCCTACGGCCCGGCCGAGCCGATACCCGAGCTGCCCGTCGAGCTGCGCGCGCTGGCGGTGGCGGCGCTGGACCGGGTGGTCGCGGAGGAGTCCGAACTGGCCGAGCTGTGGGACGAGTCGGACTCCGACGGGGAGTGGCGCCGGGGGATCCGCGCCCTGCGCGAGGTCCTGGAGCCGGTGCCGCCGGTGACGTAGGCGTCGCTGCCCGGGCTGTGAGCGATCGTCAACCGTTGTTGCCGGCCCGCCAGTAGGCGAGCGCGGCGAGGCTGGTGGCGGCCCCGAGCGCGCAGACGGCGTTCCAGCCGCCGTGGTCGTACACCACGGTGGAGGCGATCGCGCCCGCTCCGCAGCCGACGGAGTACAGCAGCATGTAGCCCGCGGTCAGGCGGCTCCTGGCCTCGGGGCGGACTTGGTAGAGGAGGTGCTGGTTGACCACGTGCACGGACTGGAGGCCGTAGTCGATGACGACCACGGCGAGCACCAGCCACCACACCGAGTGCGGCAGCAGCGCGGCCGGGAGCCAGGCGGCGAGCATGGCCACCAGGCCGAGGCCGGCGGTGCGTTCGGCGTGACGGCGGCCGCGGTCGGCCTGGCGTCCCGCGCGCCCGGCGCCGAGTGCCCCGGCGGCTCCGGCCAGTCCGAACAGGCCGATCCGGGTGTGGCTGAGCTCGAAGGGCGGCGCGGCGAGCGGGAGGACCATCGGGGTGAGCAGGACGGTGACGGAGGTGAAGGTGAGCAGGGCGAGCACGGCGCGCACGCGCAGCACGCTCTCCTCGGCGAAGAGCGTGAACACCGAGCCGACCAGCCGCAGGTAGCGGATCCGCCCGGTCGGGCCGCGGCGGTCGGGCGGGAGGACGGCCGCGACGGCGAAGGCCATGGCGCCGGTCGCGACGGCGGAGGCGAGGTAGACGGCGCGCCAGCCGGCCAGGTCGCCGACCGTCCCGGCGACGGTGCGCGCGAGCAGGATGCCGACCACGATGCCGCTGGTGACGGTACCGACCACCCGGCCCCGGTCGCCGGGCGCGGCGAGCGAGGCGGAGTGGGCGACGACGACCTGGGCGACGACGGCCAGCACCCCGACGGCCGCCATCGCGGCCAGCAGCAGCGGAGCGGAGGGTGCGACGGCGACGGCGAGCAGGGCGAGGACGGACAGGCCGAGTTGGGCGGTGGTCAGGGCGCGGCGGTCGACGTGGTCGCCGAGCGGGACGAGCAGCAGCAGGCCGAGCCCGTAACCGACCTGGGTGAGGGTGCCGACCAGGCCGATGGTGGCCGGGTCGATGCCGTAGTCCCGGGCGATCAGGTCCAGCAGCGGCTGGGAGTAGTAGACGTTGGCGACGGCCAGGCCGCACGCGACGGAGAGCAGCCAGGCCGCGGCCGGTGACAGGCCGCGCGGCGGCGTGGCCGCGCGCGTCGCGTCGGTGGTGGGTGGGCCGGTGGGAGCGGGGGAGGTCATGAGCGGGAACCCCTCGACGGGCAGCAGTGGTTTCAAAGTGCTACCGCGTCACCCTGGCATATCCTGGTTTCAATAAGCAACCACACGTTCGGCGGTACGCTGGCCGCCGACCGGTCGAGAGGTGGGAAGAGTGCCGAAACGCACCACGCACGAGGAGTCGACCTGCCCGGTCGCCCGCCCGCTCGACGTGGTCGGCGACGGCTGGACGCTGCTGATCGTCCGGGACGCCTTCGACGGGCTGCGCCGCTTCGGGCAGTTCCAGAAGAACCTGGGGCTGGCCAAGAACATCCTGTCGGCGCGGCTCACCAACCTGGTCGCCAATGGCGTCTTCGAACTCGCCCCGGCCGCCGACGGCAGCCCCTACCAGGAGTACCTGCTCACCGAGAAGGGCCGCGCGCTGTTCCCGGTGATCACCGCGCTGCGGCAGTGGGGTGACGACTGGTTCTTCGCCGAGGGCGAGCCCCGGGCCCGGCTGGTCGACCGCGCCTCGGGCGCCCCGGTCGCCCCGGTGGAGGTGCGCTCGGCGGACGGGCGGCCGCTCGGCCCGGACGACGCGAAGGTGCTGCTGCCCTGAGACGTGCCACCGCCACCGGCGTTCGAGACGGCCGGTGGCGGCGGGGCGGTGGGGCAGTGGGCGGCGGGGCGGTGGGATCAGGGGGTCGCGGGCGGGCAGGGCGTGACCGTGCCCGTCGGTCCCGGCTGCTTGCAGATCGGCGTCGCCGTCTGGGCGCCGGCCGAGGTGGCACCGGCCGAGGTCGTGGTGCCCTCGCCCGTCGCGCCGGCCCCGGTCGTGGTGGTCTTGCTGGTCGGTGCCTCGCTGAGCGTCGAGGCGGACGAGGAGTGCGTCGTCGCGGTGCTCTCGGACGGCCTGCCCGACGTGGTCGACGAGGTGGCCGCGGCTGAGCCCGTACCGGTGGAGGCGCCGGAGGACGTCGTACCGCCGGACGTCGCTCCGGAGGAGGTGGCTCCGGAGGACGTCGCACCGGAGCTGGTGGCGCCGGAGGTCGAGGCCGTCGCGCCGGACGAGGTCGCTCCGGAGGAGGTGGCACCCGAGCTGGTGGCGCCGGAGGAGGTGGCACCGGACGAGGTCGCCCCGCTGGACGTCGCGCCCGAAGAGGTCGTGCCCGAGGTCGAGGCCGTCGCCGTCGGCGACGTGGGCTTCCACGGCACGGGCGGCGGAACGCCCGGCACCAGTTGCTTCGGCGGCTCGACGCGCTTGTCCACCACCTCGATCCGACCGGTCAGCCGGGAGAACCAGCCGCCCGTCTCGACGTTCACCAGGATGATCTCGGTCACCGGCTGCGGGGCCGGCACCACCACGATCAGCGTGGTCGGCTCGAAGCCCGTCCAGGCCTTCCCGGTGTACTTGGCGTTGCTCACCAGCACCGCCGGCTTCAACGGGTTGCCGCAGGCGCAGCGCACCCGGGGCACGCCCTGGGCGTCCACCAGGACGGCCGTGCCCGCCTGCAGCACGGACTGGTACTCCACCACGGCGCCGCTCTTGTAGCTGTGGTTGGTCACCCGGGTGTCCACCCGCAGGTAGGCCGAGGTCAGCGAGCGCAGGTAGGACGGGATCGCGGACTGTTCGATGCCCGCGGCCGAGGCCCAGGCCCGTCCGGCGTCACCGCTGGACACCATGCCGATCAGCCGTTCGGTGTCGCAGCTGGACCGGCTCATCGTCCCGCCGTACAGGCCCGCCGAGTTGCCCTGCACGCTGTGCAGGACGGCCGGGGAGCTGGTTCTGGGGGTGCCGCCCGGCTGTGCCGCCGTGCTGGTGGGAGCGGGGGCCGGGGCGCTCATGCCCTGGGTTTCCACCGATGGGGTGAACGGCGCCGGTCCGGGGTCGGCCGGGGCCTGGAGGGCGACCTCGTTGGCGGTCGGGACGGCCTCGTTCTTGCCGCCCTGGTTGTTGACGATCAGCACCGTCGCCACCACGGCCGCCGCCACCACGCCGGCCGCGACCGACAGCCCCGTCCGGGAACGCCACCACGGCCTGCGCGGACCCCGCCCGCTGCCCGCGCTGGAGCCACCCGCACCGCCCCCGGACGGCCCCGACGGTCCTGAGGGCCCCGACGGGCCCGAGGGCGGTGGCGGCGCGGGGCACCGCGCCGGCCGGCGGCCCCCCGCGGGCGGGCCCGCCCCCGGGGCGCGCGGCGGGCCCGGGGGGGGGCCGAGGCGGGGCTCGCG